>JASGCR010000063.1 GCA_030054015.1 Candidatus Symbiobacter sp.
GCGCGGACTTTTCTAACCTCAGAATGACACTTTTGGGACTTGTTCAGAGGTTCCTAAAGAAGGGGGGGTAAATCAATTTTCGGCTTATTCAGACCTTCCTAAAGAAGGGAGGGGTAAAACTAGACTGATTCAGACCTTCCCAAAGATAAAAAATCTGTTATCGTGACCAAAACACATTATTCATCGCCAAGGACAAACTCATAATGCTTAAGGTCGCGCTGCAAATGGACCCCATGCCCGGCATCAACCCGCAAGGCGACAGCACCTGGCTGCTCGGCATCGAGGCGCAAAAACGCGGTTATGAATTGTTCCATTACACCCCCGATCATCTGAGTTTGCGGGTGGGATGCCCGCCCCTGGCACGCGGTCATGCCCTTGGCCTGGCCCCTGGGCAAACCCCGCATTATCGGTTGGGGGCCGAGCAAACCCGCGCCCTCACCGATTTTGATGTGATTTGGTTGCGGCAAGACCCGCCTTTTGACCTGGCCTATATTTCATCCACCCATATTTTGGAGCATGTACGTGACCAGGTGTTGGTGGTCAATGACCCAGTAGCGGTGCGCAATGCGCCGGAAAAATTATTGGTGACGCGCTATGCCGATTTGATGCCGCCTACCCTCATTTCCGCCGACCGTCGTGACATTGCCGCCTTTCGCGCCGAACAGGGCGAGATTATCCTCAAACCGCTTTATGGCAATGGCGGGCGCGGGGTGTTCCACTTGCGGCCTGATGATGACAATTTTGGGGCGGTGTTGGATGTGTTTTTTGCGCCTGGCCCAGGTCAAAGTCAAGGCCTGGGCCTGGGTCGAGAACCCATTATGGCGCAAAAATATCTGCCCGAAATTAAACAAGGCGACAAACGCATCATTCTGATCGAGGGCAAAGCGGTCGGGGCCGTCAACCGCATCCCCAAACCCGGCGATGCTCGCGCCAATCTGCATGTCGGCGGCGCGGCCGAGCGCGGCATTCTCACCCAACGTGACCAGGAAATTTGCGCCCGCATTGGCGGCGATTTGCGCGACCTGGGGCTGGTGTTCGTTGGCATTGACGTGATTGGCGGCTATTTGACCGAAATTAATGTGACCTCCCCCACCTGTTTGTATGAAATTAATCAGTTGGACCAAACCTGTCTGGAAGCAAAAATATGGGATGCGGTGTTGGCTCGGCTGGCGGCCCGTAAAAAGTGAGTTAAGATAACAGTGAGTCAAGATGTTAAGTGAGTCAAGGCAAAATGAGTGAAGACAAAAATGTCTCAAGACAAAAATGTCTCAAGACAAAAATGAGTCAAGACAAAAGGAAGCATAAAATTTTGGTGAATTGGCGATTTAAAATACTCTCCTTTATTGGCCCAGGCTATATTGTTGCCGTCGGCTATATCGATCCTGGCAATTGGGCGACCAATGTGGCGGCGGGGGCGACTGCCGGGTATGATCTGCTGTTCGTGGTGATGCTGGGCGCGTTGATCGGTGCGGTGTTGCAAGGATTGGTGGTGCGGTTGGCCACCGCCACCGGCGTTGATCTGGCGACCCTCATCCGCCGCGAATTTCCGCGCAAATATTGGTTGCCAGTGTGGGTTGCCGCCGAAATCGCCATGATTGCCACCGATTTGGCCGAATTATTGGGGGTGGCGATTGCCCTTAACCTGTTATTCCGCCTAAATTACAGCCACGGCATCATCATTGGCGCGGTGGCGTCGTTGGCGATGTTGGCGGCGGGGCCACGACAAAAAAAATGGACCGAGAAAATTATCGGGTTTATGGTTGGGTTGGTGATATTTGGCTTGGGCTATGAATATTATTTGGCTTCCCCAGCGGTGATGGACTATTTACCAGGATTTTTGCCGAAACTTGACCTGATTCGCAATCCCGATTTGCTGTATCTCGGTTTGGGCATATTGGGCGCGACCTTGATGCCGCATAATTTATTTTTGCACAGCGCCCTGGCCTCGCGTCATTTCGTCGATTTGGATGCGGCGGCGCGGCGGCGAGTCGGACGCTGGCTCACCGTCGATTCCAGCCTGGCCTTGGGGTTGGCTTTGATTATCAATTCAATCATTTTGATCATTGCCGCCGTCGCATTTAAGGGCAGCACCCCAGGCAACGATGTCGGGTTGCGCGATACTTGGTTGCTAATTTCGGTGACGTTGGGAACCGGTGGCGCGACGATTTTCGCCCTATCCTTATTGGCGGCGGGGCAGTCCGCCATCACCAGCTGTACGCTGGCGGGACAAATTATTTTGGATGGTTTTTGGCAATTGCGCCTGCCGCCCATGATTCGCCTGGCGGTGACGCGCTGTTTGGCCTTGATCCCGGCCCTGGCGGTGCCGATTTTATGGCCGATGGTGTCGGTGGATCGCTTGCTCATTTTATCGCAAGTGGTGTTGTCTTTTTCCCTGCCGATTATTTTGGTGCCGGTGTTGCGGTTGCTGGCGCATCCCAAAATCATGGCGGATGCGCCGTTGCCGCGTTGGTCTTTGGCCTTGATCGCTTTGTTGATCGCGGGGCTGACTTTGGTCAATGGCTGGTTGGTGGTGCAGACGATTATGGCATAATATTTATCACAGGGGAGTCATCATGAATGCAGAAAAAAATTTGCCTGCCTTAGAAATTCGCCATTTCGAGGAGCAAAAACATGTGAACGAACATGGTGCCGAATATTGGAGCGCACGTGATTTACAACTGTTATTGGGCTATCGGCAATGGCGGCGGTTTGAGGATGCGATTAAGCGGGCCATGACATCCTGTGAAGCCTCAGGCAACAAGCCAGAGTATCACTTTGCCGGCGTCGGCAAACCGATCCCTGGCGGCAAGGGGGCTGTACAAATCGTCGATGATTTTCATTTGTCGCGTTTCGCCTGTTATCTCATTGCCCAAAATGGTGACCCGCGCAAACCCGAAATCGCCGCCGCGCAAAAATATTTTGCGATTCAAACCAGGCGGCAAGAAATTTCCGACCAATTGGCCGCCGACAAAGAAAGAGTGGAATTACGGAAACAAGCGGGCCAGGAATTCAAAGCCCTGTCCGGTGCCGCCCGCCAGGCCGGGGTTGAGAATCGCATGTTTGGTGTTTTTCATGATGCCGGTTACAAGGGGCTTTATGGGGGACGCTCGGCCGAGGATATTAAAACCCGAAAAAACATCCCCGCCAAAGAATCCTTAATGGATCGCATGAATGCCACCGAATTGGCCGCCAACCAATTTCGCATGACACAAACCCGCGATAAATTGGCCAGGGAAAATATTCGCTCCCAAGAACAGGCCATTCACACCCACTTAACGGTCGGCAAAGAAGTTCGTGATGCCATCAAAAAAATCGGCGGCACCCTTCCCGAAGACATTCCGCCCGCCATACATATCAAACAGGTGGAAAAACGGCTTAAAAACTCGGTGCCAAAATTGTCTTTGGCGGACAAAGAGGCGGCTGGGTTATTGGGAGACGATCCAGAACAATAAGGCGCATCCATGCGAAAATGAGAAATCTTAGGTTTATGCGACAATTTTTATGTTACGATGAGGCCCCGTCGCCAGGAGCTAAACTTGCCTAAAAAACCCGATTATAGCAACGATATTGGTGGAGAAAAAATCTCGCTCTCGGCCCTGAACGAGCGGGCGCGCGAGGTTTTTCGCATGATCGTGGAATCCTATCTCGAAACGGGTGAACCCGTGGGCAGCCGCACTTTGTCTTTGCAATGGGAGGCGCGTTTGCGCGACCACCGCCTGGGCGAAGCCAAATTCAGCGAGGGCAAATTCACCGAAAGCAAATTCAACGAAAATCGGGGCGGCGAGGGCAAATGGGGCGAAAATTGGCGGCGGCGTGCGGTGGGCTTAAATCCCAGTTTGTCCTATAACCTGGGGGCAAGCGGCCCCTCCCCCGCCACCATCCGCAACATCATGGCCGATCTTGAGGATGCGGGTCTGCTTGCCACGCCGCATGTCTCGGCTGGGCGCATCCCGACCGAGGCAGGATTCCGCCTGTTCGTCGATGGCTTGTTGGAATTGGACGCGATTTCTCCCGAAGAACAAGCCGCCATCGATCAACAATGCGCCGCCCAAGGCCGCAATTTCAGCGAAGTTTTGTCCGAAGCCACCGAAACCCTGTCGGGATTGTCGCATTTGGCGAGTTTGGTGGTAACACCCAAAACCATTTTTTCCTTTAGCCACATTGAATTTAGCCAAATTAACCCGCGTCAAGCCTTGGTGGTGTTGGTGTCGCAATCCGGGCAAGTCGAGAATCGCCTGATTGACTTACCGCTCGGCACCTTGCCCTCGACCCTGATCCGCGCGAGCAATTATTTGAACGCCCGTCTGGCCGGAAAATCATTGGAAGAGGCGCAAATCCTCATCGCCGCCGAGATCAACGACAACCGCGCCGAATTGGATCAATTGGCCGCGCGGGTGGTGGCAGATGGGGTGGCGATCTGGTCGGATGCGGGCGGCGGCGGCGGCACGTCGCAACGACCCGAAGGCTATTTATTGGTGCGCGGCCAGGCGAAATTATTGGACGATGTCACGGCGGTGGCGGATTTGGAACGGATACGCGCCTTGTTCCAAGCCCTGGATGCCCAGGAAGGCATTATCCGCTTGCTTGATGCCACAAGGCAGGCGGAAAACATGCAGATTTATATCGGGGCCGAGAATGAACTTTTTCGCGTGACCGGTTGCTCGGCCATCATCGCCCCCTATGCCAACGGCAAAGGCAAAATCGTCGGTGCCATTGGCGTTATCGGCCCCACCCGCATGAATTACGCCCGCATCATTCCCCTGGTCGATTACACCGCGAAATTAATTGGGCGGTCATTGGGGGGGAAGTGAGAATGAATAGGCTCAAAACTTATTATTTTACCGGTTTAACACCTCCCAAACGTCCCAATCCATAACCCACACGATAAAGATCGGGAATATTGTAACGGTTATCCCGAGTCATTTCGATAATTCCCAGTGTATTTAAATCCAAAAGTACGCCTTCCCATCCTTTGTCAATATGAGGCGGAGGTAAAATATTGTCAAAAAACTCTAAGCTCTTAAATTTTTTCCCGAATTCATCAAACCATTTTTCAACAAAGGCTTCAATCTCATTCGGCACATTCAATCCTTTTAGGGGCCTCAAAACTGTGTCAACCCAAGGATAATCTTCTGTCATTTCTCTAATTCGTATCATTGAAGCGGCTTGGACACCTTTCTTTATGGCATCAAAATGCAACGGCAAATGGTGTTCGGGATGATCATCTGCGGTTTTTATTGCAGCGGTTCGTATTGCAGCTAAAAATGAACGGGGTGAAGTTTTGCGTTTACCATCGGCAAGATGTCCAACTGTCCAAATATACGGAACACCTCGTCTACTGTCACGTCCCATCCGATTGCCAGCAAGTACCTCAAACAATGGTTTAAAGTGTATATCATTTCGTTTTACAAAATCGTCCAAACTCCATACGCCATCAATCTGGCTCATTTCTGTGTTCGGTTTTGTCACGTCATGATAAATACCACGAAAAATTTCACCATGAGAGTTCTCGGCGTTACAAAGTGTGTGCCATAAAAGACCATGCAAATCTTTGGCTTCCCAATCAAGGTCGGTTTTGGTTTGAAATAATTTTGACGCATCCGGAAAATTGGTAACCACGCGATCCATTTGATCGGGTCGCAAAAAAACTTTTGCTTGTAATGACGAAAAAGGTTTCAAGTCAAGCGTAAGCTTCAATAAATCACGCACCAAAACGTTCATGTCATCCCAATTATTGCTGGTGCGATCAAGCGCATCAAACACAATCAAGCCTTTTCGTTGTTTGTTTAAATAAAATTTATTTGCCAACTGCAATAATTTAGCTGAATCCTCTGGCGAATCCTCGACCCATTTGATGGTTTCCTCCCAATTAGAATTAGGGATTTCTATTTCCTTCACGAATTGACTGAGCCACCGAATGATAACAGCTTTCCAAATGTAATATGGCTCAATTTTATTTTTAATAAATTTACCAATTGTTTCTTTATCTGGATATGATTCAATTTTTGTATCTTCCGAATATCCGACCTTTACATCAACTACTTTTAAATCATCAACCCCCTTTCCCATAACTTCCTTCAAATTCTGATCAGCAAGGGCATGTGTCCAAAATGATTTGCCAACACCGCGCGCCCCCACCACCAAATTTGACGACAGGCTTAAGGCTTTAATATGTGCGGGTGGGAAATATGGTTTACGTCTTTGGTCAGCCTGACCATAATCGGACGTATCTTCTGGGATGGCGGCGATAATGGCATCACGAATTTGTTTGGCGTCAGACATGTTGTTGCCCTTTTTCATCGAGATAGGGTGACAAAAATTCAAATATTTGGCCAAAAATTAATTTTAATTCACTATCGTCTGCATCGACAAGTTTTTCATGCAGAGAACTTAATGAACTCCATCCCTGGTGCCATAAAATCTTGGCAGGGTAATGTGGCGCATCAGCAGAATTAAGATCGAAATTCCACCCGTCAATTTCACCTGCGTCCATTTGATCATAAAAAAATTCGGTAAACAGTGCCGAACTTTGATCAATAAAGGATGAATAATATTGATCACGATTATTCACGGGAACCAAGGCCGCAACCATTTGTAGTTTTTCACGAATTTTAGCTACATCAATGGCATCACGCCAAAATGAAAACAACAATTTATACCCATTCCAAGTTTGCGCTGAATCCGATGCAAACAATAAGACCAAATTCGCCCCAAGCGAGGTAACACAGGCGGATGCCACTTCGTCAATCCCAGCGCGGGAATCGATTAAGATAAGGTCCGGCTTTAACCTATCTTCTAATTGGTCAATCAACCGACGTAATCGTTCAGACCAAGCTTGCTCATCTTTTGGCATCCATACCCGCCCAAGTTTGGCAACATATCTTTCATTCTTTCTCCCATAAGCCGGAATCACCCAAATGTCACCATCACGTGACAGGGTGCTATACCCTACCATTTCATCCAGCACTTCATTTCCATTATCCACCAAATCCTCGACCAGCCAATCGGTTATGCCGAATTCAGGGCGGCGTTCTTCGGGTAACAATGCAGAGGAAAGCCCCGGTGATTCAAGGTCTAAATCAAGTACCATGACTTTTTTACCCAATTGGGCAAAGTGATAAGCCGTTGCCGCCAGGGAAGATGACCGCCCCACCCCACCCTTGATCGAAAAAAACACGATTCGGGGTGAAGATGATGTCTCGTCGGTGATTTTGGCCCAATTGCCTCCGACTATTAATCTGTCGACCAACCAAACATTTTTTAGCGCATCATAGTGGGTGTCTAAGTCATCGCTCAGCAATTTCGATGTTGGCGCATCATTAATAACCGCATCGGTATCATCCTCATACAATATCACTCTGTCAGCGTCGAATGTATGGGGTTTTAATTGCTCCGATATTTTTTGGGCAATTATTTCAACGATTTTTTCTAATTCTGTATCATTTTTTGCACGTGACGGCACGATCAACCTTACACGCCCCATTAAATCACAATTGACCAATAATTTTTGCGATGCCGTCATTTTCTGCACAGAATCAGCGTACGGTCGCAATATGCCAATCATTACTTGGCGAATTTCATCAAAAATCATTTCATAAGTCCATTGATTATGGCACGGCGTACGAGTTCATATATTTTGAACGCATCGCCATAAGTGGTTTGCACGGTTTGAGCCGTAAAATTGCTGCGATTGGCATAGCGATGATCGACATGCCAATCCTTAAACAAATTTGGCGGCAATTGCTCGAAATCAAAGGTTGTAAACTTATCTCGATAGCCATTATAGCGTGGGATCAATTCATTTATATGTTTCCTATCCTCTTTATTCTCTGGCGATCCTTTCCCGTCGAGTTTCATACCGCATTTCTGCATTATCGCCTTTAATCCACATTCCGCAGACAAACCATAGAGGTAATCGGCATTGGCCAAAAGTTCTTTTTCGTGTAAATGTTCTGCATCTTCCCAATGCCGCTCATGAGCATCTTTGAAATCAGCATTCATTTCCTTCCCCCTTTTCATCAGCTTTACTTCAGGAAATTTTATACAATCCAATTCTTTTTATCCATAAAAAATGACCAATTTCGTTAAGATTTTTCAAACCGCGAGAGAAAACGCGGCGACACCAGGGCAAAGCCATCCTCGGTATAATTGTCAAATTCGACACATCGCCAATTTTTCCAACTGTTATTGTAGATAGGTCCGGCTAAGTTTGGCGCAGAGTTTGCCGTGTCATTCGGCATCCGCTCTTGCCAAATTTGGCTAAGGCTGGTGCGCTGACCTTTTTCATCGGTGAGTTGAAACTGAGCCGCGCGATAATCCGAGGCGACAAAAATCATCGCCGCCGCCATTTTTGCCAGTCTCTCAAGCGGGAAATAGATCAGCATCCGCACCAAAGCCTCCTCAAACCGGCGGGCGGCGAGCCAGGCTTTTTCGCCCTCATTCACCCCATCATCGCTTTCCTGCTGATCGCTTCCGTTAAGCCCCAGGGCGCGAAGCTCCCCAGGGGTCACCACCGCCTGGTGAAAATTGCGGTAAGCGATGAATAGGTCGAGAAAATTCCTCCCATAGATAATGCCGACTCTGCCGTCATAATAGATCGGCTGTTGATTCTCGGAAAATCCATAACTGGGTGGGGGATACCAACACGCATCCAGCGGGCGGAAGACCAACATGCCCAAGGCAACCATCGCCGCTTTATTGACCCATTTTTTACTGGATTTTGTTAAAAAATTCATTGAAACCACTCTCGGTCCAGGCGCGGGGCGAAAAGAAATAACGGCGCGGCACCCCGACATCAATATAGGGTTCATTCAACGCATAGCCCGCCGCTCCCTGGCATTTTGCCTCGGAAAAACGACCCTGGTGAGAAAGTTGTTCCCGCAGCCGCCATTTTTCAACCCCCATGCGAAACAGCATCGGTACCACCTCATCAGCCGGGAGATCACCGAGCCAGCGATCCGCCAGGCACCAGGACGCAATCGCGGTGATCGACAGGGCCAGGTCGGAGGGAATGCCCTGGCGGATACGGCGCACCACCGCCGCCAAGAACGGACGTTGCGACTGCCCGACCTCGAAATCCAATTGCACCACTTGGTCTTTGGCGTAACCGGCGGCGGCGACCACCGCAGTGACGACGGCATCGGCTTGGGCTGGGGTCAAATCTGGCCGGGTCATAAAAGACGGGTCAACATGCACCACCGGCACCATCACGGTACCTTTTGGCACCATGACGGGGTTGAGGCGGGGATGGATAACCGCCCGCGCTCCGATCAATTTGATGCTGGTCACGACATAGGCCACGCCAATATGGGGCGGCAGCCAGCGCAAATCCTCGCGCCGCTCCCACGCCCAGATCATGATGGGGGGAAGCTGAGCCAGGGCTGGATGGGCTGATGGCGGCGTTTGTGCCCGGCATTTTTCGGGCATCATCGCCACAAGCATTGTGATTAAAATTATATATACTCTGTTTTTCAAAGAATCCTCCTTATGACCTCCCCTTCCTAAGAGTCTGTGCGAAAATTATTATCAAATAAAACAAAGGGTTAGTAGACGGAAGGTTTTCAACATTTAACATCAATCCCTCATTGCCGCCAA
>JASGCR010000350.1 GCA_030054015.1 Candidatus Symbiobacter sp.
AAAAATTCAAGCTTTTCTATCCCCCCCTTCCTAAGCAGGAAGGGGGGGTCAGAGACTTTTTCGCCTTATTCAGACCTTCCTTAGGAAGGGGGGGGCAAAGGCGAATTTTCAATAACACGGGGTATAACTAATATTGACCGCTCACTGCAATTCGTATATTGATGTTCTCATCGTGTCTCTCTGTAAAGCATAAAAAATGGCCGGACATTCACACGCCAAAAACATCATGCACCGCAAAGGCGCCCAAGATGCCAGGCGCGGTAAAATCTTTACCAAATTAATCCGCGAATTGACGGTGGCGGCCAAAACCGGCATCCCGGATCCGGCATCCAATCCGCGGCTGCGCTCGGCCATTGCCGCCGCCCGCGAAGCCAATATGACCCGCGACACCATCGACCGCGCCATCAAACGCGGCGCAGGCGGCGAGGATGATGCCAATTACGAAGAAGTGCGCTACGAAGGCTACGGGCCGGGCGGCGTTGCCATCATTGTCGAAGCCCTGACCGACAACCGCAACCGCACCGCCAGCGATATTCGCTCCACCTTCGCCAAAATGGGCGGAGCCCTGGGCGAAATGAACAGCGTCGCATTTTCCTTCCAACGGGTGGGGCAAATTAAATACGGCCAATGGCTTGCCGATAAATCCACCATGACCGAAGAACGGTTAATGGAAACTGCTCTCGATTGCGGCGCGGATGATGTCTATGAAGACCACGAATTAAACCAACGCGACGACGAAGTCCCAGTGTTTTATGCCGAGGGGGCGGTCGATAATTTCGCCGCACTCCGCGATGGTTTGGAGCAAAAATTCGGCGAGGCCGCCAGTGCCAAATTAGTATGGAAAGCCCAAAACACCACCCCCATCAGCGATGAAATTTTGGACAAATTGATCAAATTGATCGAACTGCTCGAAGATAATGACGATGTCCAAACCGTCACCGCCAACCACCAATTATCCGAGGCGCAATATGACCGCCTGGCCAATTCCTAATCCCGCCCCGGCGGTTGTGCGTTTTCGCCCGTCGCGCATGACCAGTGCCGATGCGGTGATCGTTAATTACAATGCCGGCATGTTATTGCTGCAAGCCGTGGCCTCGGCTTTTAACGCCGGGATAAGGCGGGTGGTGGTGGTGGATAATGCCTCGCGCGACCAATCCTTGGCATTAATCCATCGTGCCTTTAACTCCGAACTGGCGGGCGGGCGGTTGATCGTGCGGCGCAATGCCAAGAATCTGGGCTTTGCCGCCGCCTGTAACATTGGGGCGCGCTGCAGCGACGCGGCCATGATCTTGTTCCTTAACCCCGATGCGGTA
Organism: Candidatus Symbiobacter sp.; assembly: GCA_030054015.1. Taxonomy (GTDB): domain Bacteria; phylum Pseudomonadota; class Alphaproteobacteria; order Elsterales; family Elsteraceae; genus JASGCR01. The sequence continues at coordinate 1,314 of JASGCR010000350.1, forward strand.
TTAAACAGCGATGCTTTGCTGGTCATGCAGCGGCAGTTATTGGCGAATGACCAGATCGGCCTGGTGGGCGGCTTCCTCACCAATCCCGATGGCAGCGAGCAACGCGGCGGTCGCTGTTATCTCCCAACGCCCTGGCGGGCCTTTACGCATGGATTCGGTTTGGCTAGGGCGACGCGGGCGGTGGCGCGGCGATGGCCAGACCGGGCTTGGGGGCAAAAATTGGCGGCATTCTGCGCCGGCCACGAGATGACTCATTTGCCGCCGCCAACCGCGCCGGTGGCGATGGAGCTGATTTCCGGTTCGTGTATGTTGGTGCGCCATTCGGCCCTGAAAAATGTCGGCTATTGGGATGAGGGCTATTTTTTATATGCCGAGGATTATGATTTGTGCGCCCGCTTTGCCGCTCTGGGCTGGCTGATTTATTTCTGCCCCGCAGCCAAAATCACCCACCGCCGGTCATCCACCACCAGCCGCCGCCCGTTTTTGGTCGCCTGGCATTTGCACAAGGGCTTGCTCCGTTATTACCGCAAATTTTGGCTGTTGCGGCCGGGTTGGTTGGGATTGGGGTGCGTGCTTTTTCCGGTGGTGGCGGCGGGGATTTTTTTAAGGTTTTCGGGGAAGGTGGTTTTTGCCCTGGCCAGCATGTTGAGACTCCGCATGGCATAAGTCTTGATTTAAGTCCTAAAAAAGGAGCGTCATTACCCGCCGCCTTATTCGTGGAACGAATAAGGCGAGTCGGGTAAT
>JASGCR010000064.1:0-6941 GCA_030054015.1 Candidatus Symbiobacter sp.
TTTTCTATCCCCCCCTTCCTAAGCAGGAAGGGGGGGTCATAAAGCGGAATTCATTAGGAAACAGAGTATATCCTATAAATAATTAAGATAATTTAGACAAGGCTTGTAAAATTTCCTGGCTATGGCCGGGTACTTTTACTTTTCGCCAAATCTGCGCCAATTTTCCGGCTTTATCAATTAAAAAACTGGCGCGTTCAATGCCCATATATTTGCGTCCATACATGGATTTTTCGACCCATACGCCATAATCTTGGCAGAGCCTCCCCTCCTCGTCCGCCAATAAAATAAAGGGCAATTGGTATTTGCTGCGGAATTTTTCATGGCTCGCCAGATTGTCGCGCGAGACGCCGATAATGGGGACGGAAATTTGCTGAAACTGTGACCAATCATCGCGGAATTGGCAGGCTTCTTTGGTGCAGCCCGACGTATCATCCTTGGGATAAAAATACAGCAGCCAAGGCTTGCCGCGTAATTCCGCCGCGTCCAATTTGCCCTGGCCGCCAGGATGACCGACGCAGGCGAGATTAAACCCAGGGGCCACATCGCCCGTATTCAGAGTCTGCTCAGACATTTCGCATCCCTTCCCATCCAACGCTTTAAGACATAATTAACCAAATTGCTTCATAGGGCAAGTGACATCTATCATGAAATGCCAAAAATTTCACGCCTCAATTTATCTCCTGGCATATCGCCATGACTTGTTGGCAGGTCTCGTCGATCCGATTTTGCAGATGCGACCAATCGGGGCAATGGGTGGCGGTGACCAAAATCGTGCGGACGGCGGTTGGAATCTGCGCCATCTCCCCGCGCCAGCCCTCCCCCAAAGTCACCCGCAGCAAAAACTGGCATTGGCTGAAAAATTGATGAGCATCCGCCAAAATAGCCGCTTTTTGCCGATCAACCAAGCCTAATTTGGGCAAGCCAGTGAGGGCGTGCCGCGTGGCTGAGCCGCCGGGCGGGGTGGCAACCGGAACCGGGGAATTTTGCGGGACAAGACCAAGCCAGGCCGCAAAAATCGGCCGGGCGGCGGTGGCGTGTTGAAGCAGCCAATATTGCGTCATGAATTCGATGTCAATTAAACCCCCAGCCCGATATTTAAGATCAAGCGCATGGCGCGGCGGATGTTCTTGCGCGATCAGGCGGCGCATCGAGCTCACGGCTTGGTGGATTTTCGCCGCCGACTCGGGCCGGGTCAGAATTTCGAGCAAAATTTGGTTGATTTTATCCCGCAAACGCGGCGGCGCATACACCACCCGCGCCCGCGTCATCGCCATGCGCTCGAACAGCCAGGCTTGGTGGCGGTGGTAATCGGCAAAGCCCTCAAAATGGGCAATGATTGATCCTTTATCGCCGTCCGGACGCAGCCGCATATCCACGCGATACAGCCCGCCACTGGCGGTTTGGGTGGTCAAGGCGGCAATTAACCTTTGGCAGAATCGGCTGTACCAACCGGCGGGCAAGGCCTGGTTTGGCGGCGGGTTTTGATTCTGGTCTTCGCTGTCAAACACAAACACCAGATCAAGATCGGAGTCCAGGGTCAATTCCTGCGCCCCCAATTTGCCATAGCCCAGCACCGCGAAATTAAGCTCGGCCAAGTGGGCGGGCGGGTTGGCAGCCAGGGGAGAGACCGGGGGAGAGAGCGGGGGAGTGACCGGGCGGGCAACCGGGCGGGGATTGGGATCGCCCCCCTTTAGCCGCATTTGGCTGGCGACAAAATAGGGCAAAACCTGTTCAATCATCACCGTCACCACCGCATCGGCCTGGCGGCTGAGCCATTGGCTCGCGGTTGGGGGGGCGAGGTGATGCTCCAGCACAGCCAAACCGAGTTGAAATCTTTGTTCCGCCGACCAACGTCGCACCCGATCCAGAAATTCCTCGTACGAGGTGGCTTCGGCGCAATATTGGCGCAAATCCGCCTCGATCTCGGTTTGGCTGGGTTCTTGGATCGCCAGGGCGGAAAATTGCCCGCCCGCCATCACCAAACTGTCAAGCAGGCTCGGCATGGAGGAGAGTTGTTCGGCCAAAATCGGAGCGGAACCCATAATCAAAGCCAATAATTCCAGCAAATGCGGTTTGGCCCGCAAGAGCGAAAAAAGATCAACCCCACTGGGAAGATTAGCCAGAAAACGATCAAACCGCGCGAAACTTTGGTCGGGTTCGGGGGTTTGGGCCAGGCATTTCAGCAAAGTCGGCGTCAATTCGGTCAGAATTTCGCGCGCCCGCGTGGTGTTGGTGGCGCGGATGCGTCCATGATGCCACCCGCGCAGGGTATGGGCAATTTGATCGGGCGCGGCAAAGCCCAATTTAGCCAGACTTTGCAAGGTATCGGGGTCGTTTTCGCTGCCGGTAAAGACCAAATTGCCTTCATTTTCAAGCGACAAAGCCGATTCATGGGCAAAAAACTGCTCGCCGGTGGCGGCAACTGCGTCCAGGGCTTGCTGTAACCTTTGGGCTAAACCGGCAAAATCGGCACAAAACATAAACCGCGCGAAATCATCCAGCGCGGCATCGTCTTTGGGCAAAGTTTGGGTTTGTTGGTCGTCGATCATTTGCAAACGATGCTCGGTTTGGCGCAGCAAATGATAGGCGGCAATCAGATGGTCGGCGGTAGCTTGGTCGCATAAATTGGCGGCGGTTAATTGCGTGATGGCGGCCACAGTACCGGCCTGGCGCAAGTGCGGCATTCGCCCGCCCCAGACCAATTGCTGGGTTTGGGCAAAAAATTCGATCTCGCGGATGCCGCCCGGCCCCAATTTTAAGTTAAAGCCGCGCAAATGCAAGGCGGGATCACGGGCCTCCGAGGGGGTTGCCTGTGGGCGGTGGCGTTGATGAATTTGCCGCCGCAGCGAATAAATATCGGCAATGGCGGCAAAATCCAAATGTTTACGCCAAATAAAGGGACGCAAACGCTGGAGAAACTCCGCCCCGGCCACGAGATCGCCGCCTACCGGCCTGGCCTTGATCATCGCCGCCCGCTCCCAATTTTGCCCGACCGATTCATAGTAAATCTCGGCTGCCCGCACCGAGAGAGCGAGGGGGGTTGAGGCCGGGTCCGGTCGCAACCGCAAATCGGTGCGAAACACATAGCCATCCTGGGTCACCTCGGACAAAATTTTCACCACATCGCGGGCCAGGGCAATGTAAATTTCCCCCAAAGATTTGCGCCCGCACAAGGCCAGAATGGGCGGCGGCACCCGCTCGGGATCAAACAAGATAATAAGATCAATATCGCTGGAATAATTTAATTCCCGTGCCCCCAATTTCCCCATGCCAAGAATGATAAGCCCCTGGGTCGCGGCGGCGCATAGATCGGGATCAAATGTCTCGCCTGCGGTTTGGGGATATTGCATCGCCATCGCCGCCTGGCAAGCGGCAATGGTAACCGCTTGTTCGGCAAATTGTGATAGGGTATGGGTGATTTTATCGAGTTCCCATTCGGCGCAAATATCCGCCAGGGCGACCAGCAAGGCCATTTGACGTTTGGCCCGCCGCAACATTTGCATGGTGGTGGCGCGGTGGGTGCTGGGCGGTAAGGCCTGGCTTAGGGTGTGAAAGAGGTCTGCCGCCAGATGATCCGGCCCTTGACTGAGTAATTTTAAGACAAATTCTGGCTCGGACAGCCAAATTTCGCTTAGAAAACTCGAATGGTCGAGGAGGAAATTCAGCAACGGGACAAAACTTGGCTCGGCCATGACCGCAGCCGCCAAATTTTGCTGGGTCGCATCCATCGCGGCGAAATCTTGCTGCCCCCAAGCTTGTTGTCCCCAGGCTTGCTGCAATTGCCGCAAGGCGGCGGTGAATTTTGCCGAGGGGGGGGTTACGGCGGTGAATTTTGCCGAGGGGGGGGTTACGGCGGTGATTTTTGCCGAGGGGTTCGTAACGGAGTCGAAATTGGGCGGCGATTGGTATATGCTTGTTGGGACTCCCGTCGCCGCCTCAACCATTGGGGGCGGCGGCATCGGGCTCAGGTGAAATTTACGCCAAAAGGGATGCAGTGTCATTGCGGGATACTCTAAAAAATTTATGGCTTAAACGGCGGAGCCTTCGCTTTTGGCAGCAATGGCGGCGGCCTGGTCGCGCCCCAGAACAGGCCAACGCTCCAACCTCCGAAATGCGGCCCGCGCGTTCATCGTCGCGTTTTTCGCTGCGCCTCGGCAAAGCTTTTATCATCACCATCGAAGTTATGGCGATTATCTTTGCCATATTTTGTGCGGGCTTGGTCGGGGTGGCTTGGCGGGTGTCGCAGGCCCCCCTGCCCTTGCCGTGGCTGGCCCAAGCCTTTACCCACGAATTTTCCAACCCCAAGCATGGGCGAGTCTTGCGCTTAGATCAAGCCATTTTATCGTATGATGGGGCGCAACAAATCGTCACTTTGGACTTGCAAGGGTTTGGTTTTCACGATGTCAATTCAACCGTTACGCTTAATTTTCCCAATACAAAAATAAGTTTTGGCTTGTTTGGGTTTTTGCTCGGTAATATTTTTCCCCGCGTGGTGACGGTCAATCGCCCCGAATTGATCATCGATGATGTGCAAGCCCTGCGCAATGCTGTGGCCGCGCCCGCCCATGAGACGGACGTGACCGCCGCCAGTGATGCGGAAGAAAAATCGGGATTTGATTTCTCGCCGCACACCATTTTATCGCAGACGTTCTTAATCGCCCTCCAACGCATCGAATTGCGCAATGTGCAACTTATGATTGGCCGCGCCAGTTCTTCCTGGGGGGACAAATCCCCCGCGATGTATCCCACCATCGTCCCGGAAATCAGCCTGGTTTTGCGCCATGATATTACCGATTATTTATCGATGTCGGCCACCCGCGACTATGTCGCCAGCGACACCGGGCGGTTGATTATTCGCGGCATCAAACCGGATTATCTCGGTCGGTTATGGCCGGAATACCCGGTTTTTGCGATGATTAACATGCCGCTTGATTTTGAATTTGGCTATCTGGTGAACAAACAACTCAACCAATCCGAGAGCAGTTTTACCCTCACGGCACGCGTAAACGGCCATCAAGGTCAGATTAAATGGCCGGAATTCGGGGAAAAAGCGGTTGCCATCGATAATTTCGAGGCCCATTTGACCTGGCGCAGCATCTTTCCGCCGCAAATGCGTCCAGACCAAGATAAAATAGAACAAGATAAAACCGGGCAAGATAAAACCAAAAATCTGAATGTCATGGCCCAGGCCGATCATCGCTTGTCAATCGACCAATTAACCATCACCACCCCCGATAATGGCCCGATTTTGACGACGAAAATGGTAATTGACAGCCCGGCTCCGCCATCGGCGACCGCTCTGCGTCATTCTGATTTAACCGCCGATTTGGCGATTGATCGCCTGAGCATGGCGCAATTGGATCGTTATTGGCCGCCCGCATTGGAGCGCGATACGCGCGATTGGGTCATGGCCAATATTTCACAGGCCGCGCTCAGTAACATCTCCTTACATCTCGCTTTGAGCCACGATTTAAGGCCAGAGGTCAACCCGGAAATCAGGTCGGAAAACGCCGCCCGCATCAAAGCAAAAGCCAAAAAACCCAAAGCAGATGAGGTAAAAATCATCGCCGCCAAGGGTCAATTTGACTATCACTCCATGGAGGTTAATTATCTTGAGGGCATGCCAAAACTCTCTGGCTTGACCGGCCAGGCGCATTTTGACCTGGATCGTTTCGAGTTTATGGTCGAGGGCGGTCAATGCACCAGTCTTGATGTGCAGCCCGGAAGTTGGGTGCACTTCACCGGATTGTCAGACCCGATCACCCAACTCTCTTTGCTGCTTAATCTCAAAGGCGGCAATGGCGGCAATGGCGGCAATGGCGGCAATGGTTTGGCCGATGCCCTTCATATCCTGAATTCGCCGCCCTTGGGTTTGCTCAAAGACACGCCTTTGGATGAAAAACTTGATCGTGGTGCGATCGATCTGCAGTTGCGCCTGTCTTTGCCGCTGCTTGAGGTTGTTCCGGATGATCAGATAAAATTTTCGGCATCGGCGGATTTGGACGAAGTGCTATTGCCCAAAGTCTTGAATGGCGCATCGATCACCAAAACCCGTGTCCATTTAGAGGCGGATAACGACAAATTGGTCATGACCGGCGAGGGATTGTTCGAGTCGATTCCGGTAAAAATCCATTGGTTGGAAAATTTTGCCGTCCATTCCTCGCTGCGCCGCATCGTTCATGCCGAGGCCAAAATCAGCAACCAAGATGCGGATCGTCTTAATATTCCGCTTTATGGCAAATTATTTGCCCCGATCCCGATAACCCTAGATTACCAGGAAGACCGAAAAGCCCATGGCATTTTGACCGCTCATTTCGATGCCACCGCATCGGATTATCTGTTGGATTTTCCCTATGCCCTTAAACTCGCGGGCGAGCCAGCGACCGGGAGTGTGTCGCTGTCGCTGCAAAATGGCGCGGTCATGGGGGTGCGCACGGTGAATGTTACCGGGGCCAAACTGGAAGTGAGTCTGGCGGGTGGCTTCCACGCCGATGGCCGCCAGGCGTTCATTGACATTAATCAATTTCGCTTTGGCGAGAATGATTTTCATGGCAAAATTAACTTTGTCAGCGATCCTGATCATCCCGACCGTATCGGGCAAATCATCCAATTACAAGGCCGTTCCATCGATCTGTCACGCCCGCTTTTGGCGGAGTCCGAACCCGCCGCCCCGCTCCCCGCTTCCTCGCTCCCCGCTTCCCCGCTCCCCGCTTCCCCGCTCCCCGCTTCCCCGCTCGTCGACATCCCGGCATTATTGCCGCCCACACTGACCGCGCCGCCAACCGCCGCGAAAAATAATACCCAGGCCCGCGACGGCGATCCCAATCCGGCGAAACCCGCCGATGCCAATCCGGCGAAACCCGCCGATGCCAATCCGGCGAAACCTGCCGATGCCAATCCGGCGAAACCCGCCGATGCCAATCCGGCGAAACCCGCCGATG
>JASGCR010000064.1:7041-9471 GCA_030054015.1 Candidatus Symbiobacter sp.
GCCGATGCCAATCCGGCGAAACCCGCCGATGCCAATCCGGCGAAACCCGCCGATGCCAATCCGGCGAAACCTGCCGATGCCAATCCGGCGAAACCCGCCGATGCCAATCCGGCAAAACCCGCCGATGCCGCCACGGCCAGCAAAAAACAGGCGGCAAAATTTGATCCCGAACTCGTGGCCTTCCCCCACATGACCGGTTTGGCAATTGAATTTGATCGCGCCGTACTGGCCCGTCAAAATATCTTTTATCGCCTGCATCTTAATGGCTGGTTCCAACAGGATAAATGGCAAAAATTGTTGCTGACCGCCACGCAAGACCAAAAATCTCAGCTGGCGATCGAGGTCAAACCGGTTGATGACCACCGCGAGGTCACGGTCACCAGCGATAATATGGGCGGCCTCTTATCCGCTTTTGGCATCAGCGATAATTTGGTGGGGGGAAAAATAAGCATCACCGGGCGGATGGAAAACAATAAATGGCAAAGTAAATATCACGTCACCATGACCGATTACCGCATCGTCAAAGCCCCGGTGATGGCGCGGATTTTGGCGGTGGTGTCCATCGCCAGCATCCCCGATTTAATGGCGGGCAATGGCATCGTGTTTCAAGACTTAAACGCCGACCTCACCCGCAACAGCAAAGGTTGGGAAATTGACGGCTTATTGGCGCAGGGTTCTTCGCTGGGGATGTCGCTCGAAGGATCGATCCATGGGCGCGACCGTAAATTAAACCTCAATGGCACCGTGGTGCCGCTTTATGGTCTGAGCAAATTGGTCGGCAGCATTCCCGTGTTTGGGCAATTACTGACGGGCGGAGCAGCGGGAGGTATCTTTGCCTGGAGCTTTAGCCTGCGCGGCAAAATGGATAATCCGGTCGTGAGCGTCAATCCCCTATCCGCCCTGGCCCCCGGATTTTTACGCAGCCTGATCGAGCGCCTGCAAAAGTCGCAACCTTTAGACGAAGAACCCACCCCAGATTCGCCAGACCCGCCTGCCCCGCCTGCCCCGGCCTCGCCCGCGCCTGCCCCGGCCCAACCAGAGGCACCGTCGCCACCATGACCAAGCGATTTCTCCGCCTTGCCGGCCTGATGAGCGGCACCTCGATGGATGGGGTGGATGCGGCCTTGCTGACCAGCAATGGCGAAGACGTGGCCGCGTTGGGACAAAGCCTCACTTTGCCTTATCCGCAAAATCTCCGCCGCGAATTACAGCGGGTGGTGACCGAACTAAGCGCCTGGTCGCGCCAGAGCGATTTTCGCTTTGACCGGCGGTGGATTTTGGCGCAATCCGAATCCTTTACCACCCGCATCGAGGCCCTTGAGCGGGATTTAACCCTATCCCACGCCGAATGTTTGCAACAATTATTGGCACGGGGGCAAGGCGAGAATTTGGATTTGATCGGATTTCACGGCCACACGATTCTGCACCAACCGACCCAGAAATTTACCTGGCAATTGGGGGATGGGGATTTATTGGCCGAGATCATGCAAACCCCGGTCATGTATGATTTTCGTAAGTTTGATGTGGCCGCCGGGGGCGAAGGGGCGCCCTTGGTGCCGATTTATCATCGCGCCCGCGTCCAGGCGGCGAATTTGCCGCGCCCGCTCGCCATCGTCAATATTGGCGGGGTGGCGAACATCACCTGGATCGGCGAAGATTCCCCAAATGGCGCGCCGCATTTGGTGGCGTTTGACACCGGGCCGGGCGTGGCGTTGTTGGATGATTTTGTGCGGGCCAAATTTGGGCTGGATTATGACCAGGATGGCCGCCTGGCCAGCCAAGGCCACGTCATCGAGCCAATTTTAAGCCAATTTTTGGCCGCGGATTGGTTTGACCGCCCGCCGCCCAAATCGCTCGACCGTGAGGCCTGGCGGCATTTAGCCGATGCGTTATTGCCCGATGCCGGTTTTGCCCAGGGCCATCCCGGCGAGTCCCAAAGCGATCACCCATCCCTGGCGGATAAGGCGGCGACGCTGGCGGCTTTTACCGCCCGTGCCATTGCCTTGTCCCTGCGTCACCTGCCTCAGCTTCCGCATCTGATCTTGCTGGCGGGCGGCGGGCGGCGGCATAAATTAATCATGACCCGGCTGGCCCGCGACGTCGCCGCGATTGATCCCGCCATTATCTGCCGCGATATTGATCATTTGGGCTGGGACGGCGATGGTTTCGAGGCCGAAGCCTTTGGCTTTTTGGCCGTGCGCTGTTTTTATGATTTGCCGATTAGTTTCCCCGGCACCACCAACGCCCCCAAACCCCTAAGCGGCGGCGTGTTGGCGAAGGGGTGAAGGATCATTGCTTAATTCTTTATTTTAATTTATTAAACAAGGAGTTGTATCGCGCTGGTTTGTTTCGGCCTGAAATAAAATGAAATTGTCCTGACCACCCCTCAATATTAAAAAAAGAGAGCGTCAAAAAGAGAGCGTCATTACC
>JASGCR010000065.1 GCA_030054015.1 Candidatus Symbiobacter sp.
TTTTCTATCCCCCCCTTCCTAAGCAGGAAGGGGGGGTCACAGATTTTTTCGCCTTATTCAGACCTTCCTTAGGAAGGGGGGGTCATCATTGTTGCTCGACTTAGTCTCATTTTACCAGGAACGTGACCATGGCCTTTATCCTGCACGACCCCACGACTCTGGCGGCAATTATTGCGGCGGTGTTTCTGTTTGGCCTGAGCAAAGGCGGTTTGGTGGGATTAAGCCTGTTTTCGCTGCCGATTTTGTACCAAGTCATGTCGCCCTGGGCGGCGTTGGGGTTGGTGTTGCCGATCTTGATCAGCCAGGATATTTTGACGGTTTATCTTTATTGGCGGGTGTGGAATCTGGCTTTGGTGCGGATGATGGTACCGGCGATGGTCGTGGGGGTGGGGTTGGGCTATCTGTGCGCCAGGGTTATTTCCAATCGCGGTTTGTTTTTGGTTTTGGGCTTGGTGAGTACGGTTTTTGCGCTGCGTGAAATTTGGTTGATGCGCCACAAACACCGCGCGCGCAAAATCTTGCCGCACCAGCCTTGGCCGGCTGCAATTGCCGGGATGATGTCGGGTTTTTGCAGCATGATCGCCAATGCTGGCGGCCCGCCCTATCAAATTTATGCCATGCCGCGCGGGATGGAACCGCGAATGCTGGCCGGCACCACGGGCTTGTTCTTTGCCCTGATGAATTGGACAAAAGTGCCATTTTTTGCGGCTTTGGGGGTGTTTAGCCGCGAGAATCTGGTGCTGGCCGCCCTGATGATTCCGGTGTCGTTTTTGGCGACCTATACCGGCGTATGGCTGGTGGCGCGGATCAAAAAACGCCCCTTTTATTTGGGTGTCTATGGTCTTATGGTGCTGGTGGGACTGAAATTGATTTATGATGGTATTTTTGCAACATGAGTACGATGTTTGACCCTGTCACCGTGACGATAGACGCGCTGACCGAGCGGGGCGAAGGGGTGGTTCATGCCGAGTTCGAACTCGGCCTGCCGCAAAAAAAACTTCAGGTACCCTATGCCTTGCCGGGCGAGCGCGTCACCATCCAGCCCGTCCGCCGTCAGCGCGGCGGGATCGAGGGGCGGCTGCTCACCCTCATCTCTCCCAGCCCCGAACGGCAACCCGCCGCCTGCCGTCATTTCGGCATATGTGGCGGCTGCGCCCTCCAACATATGACGGCGGATGCGGTACGGGTGCTGAAAACCAAGCGAGTCCTGACCTTATTGACCGAGCGCGGTCTCGACCTGGCTCAGCTGCCGCCGCTTTCTTATGGCGTGTCGCAGCCAGGCGAGCGGCGGCGGGCTGTGTTCAGTGCCCAGATGCCGATGAAAGGTGGCGATTTGGTGTTGGGATTTAACCAACGGGCGCAGCATGTGTTGGTGAATCTGACGGAATGCCCGGTGATGCACCCGTCGATCATGGCTTTGTTGCCGCCCCTCCGCCAGACGCTGGCAAAAATCTTACAGCCCGGCATGAGTGCCGATTGCCTGGTGACAGTGACCGCCACCGGCCTTGACCTGGTGATTCGCGGCATAGGCATCACCATTCGCGGCAAAAAAGGCAAAGGCAAAAGGCGGTTTGGCGCGATTGGCCTGGCCGAGCGCGAGGCCCTGGCCGCTTTGGCGGCGGGACAAAATTTGGCGCGTTTGATCTGGCACGGGGCGGGCGGGCGACCGGAATTAATTGCCGAACATCAGATGCCGCGCATGGTGTTTGCCAATGTGGGGGTTGCTTTCCCGCCGGGGGGGTTTTTGCAGGCCACGCCGTCGGGAGAAAAAATGATTTTGGCGGCATTGCTGCGGGGGTTGCCCCAGGGGCTGTCCCAGGGGCAGACCCTTGCCGCAAATTCAGGCGGAAAAAATCTGGTGGAATTATTTTCCGGCCTGGGCAGTTTTACCCTGCCTTTGGCCCAGGCGGGCTATAAAGTGGTGGCCTATGAGGGCGATGCGGCGGCGGTGGCGGCTTTGATGCAGGCGGCGCGGCAGGCTGAGTTCGCCCAGGCGGTGCAGGTCGGACAGCGCGACCTCTTTGCCGATCCGTTAAGCGCGGCGGAATTGGCGGAGACCGATATTTTGGTGCTTGATCCGCCGCGCTCTGGGGCGATTGAACAAATTTTACAAATTCCGCCGGTGCATGTGAAGGCGCGGTTGCGGCATATTGCCTATATTTCCTGTGATGCCGACAGTTTCGCCCGCGATGCGCAGCATTTGCAGCAGCTTGGCTATGAGGTGCGCGAATTGCACGTGATCGACCAATTTTTATGGTCAAGCCATGTCGAACTGGTAGCGCATTTTTCTGCCGCGGTCAGTTGACAAAGTTTGACTGATTTGCGCCTGCCTAATTTGACCTGGCCTAATTTGACCTGGCCTAATTTTCCCTGGCCTTATTTTCCCTGGCCTTATTTAACCGTGTGGGTGGCAATGTAATAAGTCGCGGCAATCATTCCGCCGCAAATTGGCGTCATGGTGCCAAAGAAAAACATCAATAGCCGCCAAGTCTGTTTTTCGATATTTTGATTGATCATGGCAAAACCTTGGTACATTTCGCTGCGCAAATCGGCGATTTCTTTGTGCAGGTTAGCAATTTCTTTGTACATTTCGCTGCGAAAATCCGCCACATCGCCTTTGGTGGCCAGGTTAGGTACCGCCGCTTCAATCCGAATAACCCGTTCAAGCAAATCCATCGGGGGACCTCCATCATTGCCACCGGTTGAGGATAAGGGTACCGCCGCCTCAGCACGGCTATTATCCTCTGGGTGCAATTGGTGTAATTGGTGCAATTTATGTACATTCCGCATATCGGTTTCCCCTCCGGCTGGTTTGCCCTTTACGATCATTTTGCGCTTGGTCGCTTGTGCGATGGTACCCTGGGCAAAACTCGTTTGCGCCAGCTACCTATCACACACGTTTTGTCATTATATATAATTTGACCAGGCCTGTCCAATCTTTTTACACCGCCGCCTGGGGGCGGGAACGTGCAGCCACCCGGCCCCATGGCGGCAAACAATGCCGCGGGCGGGATGGCGTCCCCAAGGGGATTCGAACCCCTGTTACCGCCGTGAGAGGGCGATGTCCTAGGCCTCTAGACGATGGGGACCCAGCAGATTTATCCATACACAATCGAAGGATCGGGCGCAAGACAGATTGCCAAGCACATCCTCCATCTCTATGATGGGGGCTTGAGATTAGGCGGCATGAATTTAGGGGGTTTTGGCAGTGATCGGTAAAATATTTTCCTGCCCGCTATCGAGGTCATAAATCAAGATTTGTTGTTGCCCGGTTTTATCCGCCAACAACAAGACCAGCCGCCCATTTGCGTGGTTTTTATCGTCGGAAGCCAGGCCAGACAAAGAGATAATCTGGTACCCCGGCGGAAGGGCAATGTGGTTCTGGCCGAGATGCATCGGTGGCGGCGGCTGATTCGCACCAAAACGATGGACCAAACCAACCGCCAAGCCGATCACGCCCAAAATGATCAAAATGCCCATAACCGCCACGAGTATTTTCAATCCAAGGTAATTTTTTGCCGTTTGCGCTTGTGTCATATTTTGCATCCGTTGCTGTGTTGAGGATAATCCATGGAACCCGCCCCCGACCAAGTTATTCGTGGTAGATTAAGCCCTGGTACCAGGCTCGACCGGCTTTTGACCGATTATTGTGCGCAACTCCTCCCCCACCCGGTCGAGGCTGGCGCGGCGATGACGCTGTCGCGCAGCCGCATCAAAAGTTTGATCGAGGCCGGACAGGTTGCGGTTGCGGGGGAGATCATCACCGATCCGTCCGCGAAAATCAATGCCGAGAGTTTTTTTACCCTGGTGCTGCCCCCGCCCGAAACCCCGCATAACCGTGGTGAGAATATCGCCTTAGCGGTGATCTATGAAGATGATGACCTGCTGGTGATCGATAAACCGCCGGGCTTGGTGGTGCATCCCGCCCCGGGCCACCGCGAGGGGACTTTGGTCAATGCCCTGATCCATCATTGCGGTCGGGAAATTATCACCGTGGGCGGGGTGGCGCGGCCTGGCATTGTCCATCGCCTCGATAAAGACACATCGGGATTATTGGTGGCGGCCAAAAATGACCAGGCCTTTGCCCATTTGCAGCGGCAATTTTCCGCCCATACCATTGAACGTCGTTATTTGGCGTTGGTTTGGGGTCTTGTAACCCCGAAACAAGGGACTATATCTCATTCTATAGGGCGAAGTCAGATCAATCGGCAGAAAATGGCGGTCGTCACCCATGGAGGGCGGCACGCCGTCACCCATTACACCCGTTTGCAACAATGGGGAAGCACGGTCTCATTGTTGGAATGCCGCTTAGAGACCGGACGTACGCACCAAATACGTGTGCATTTGTCGCATGTCGGTCATGCGGTCATTGGCGACCCGGTCTATGGACAAAAAAGTCGGAACCATGCTAGTATCGCGCAAAGGTTGATTGGTTATGCGCGTCATAATAGGGGGGAGGCAAGGGGGAAGCTACATACACAGGACGATAAGCGTGAAGATGAGTCCGGATTGGCAGCGGAGTCATTGGGTGGGAAGGATGGTTTTTCCCAGGTTTCGGTTGACCCGGTTTTGATTGACCAGGTTTCGGTTGACCAGGCCTCGCTTACCCAGGCTTTGGCAGGATTTGATCGCCAAGCACTTCATGCCGCCAAATTGGGCTTTATCCATCCCAAAAGCGGCGACTATAAAGAGTTTGTCACCGCACCACCCAAGGATTTTTCCCAGTTAATCGCTTGTTTGAACCAAACTGGGTAAAATTTTTGCAAAAATTTCGGATAAGTACGACCAGATCACTTGAATTATGAAAACCAGCGATTAAATGAGAAACGATTAGCCAGAGGATAAAATTATCGACAACCGCATAAAAAACTGTGATAAATTACGAACGACATATTAACGAGATGGGAATTTTTCGGCGGGTTTATACCAGGAACGACATAGTGTGTAACGGCGTCTCGCAACGACATCCCGTGTGTTGAATAACAGGAATTAAGCCTGTTCATAAGGCAGATTGGAACAAAGGCAATGCGCCAAGTCAGAGTATTTTAGAAAAGGGGACAGAAATCATGGCAACAAATTTACCTGTTATTGGTGGCGAAAATAATCTCGCGCGCTATCTTCGCAGCATTCGGCAATTCCCGATGTTAGAGCCGGGCGAGGAATTTATGCTGGCCAAACGTTGGCGTGAACATGGGGATGTCGATGCCGCCCATCGCTTGGTGACCAGCCATTTGCGGCTGGTGGCAAAGATCGCCATGGGCTATCGCGGTTATGGCTTGCCTTTGTCCGAACTTATTTCCGAAGGCAATGTCGGGATGATGCAAGCGGTCAAACGTTTTGACCCGGATCGCGGTTTCCGCTTGGCGACCTATGCCATGTGGTGGATTCGGGCGGAAATCCAGGAATATATCCTTCATAGTTGGAGCCTGGTCAAAATCGGCACCACCGCCGCCCAAAAGAAATTATTTTTCAATTTGCGCCGCCTCAAAGGCCAATTGCAAGCGATTGAAGACGGCGAATTATCCCCCGAAAATGTCAGCACCATCGCCACGAAATTGTCGGTGCCGGAGGATGAGGTGCGACAAATGAACCGCCGCCTGGCCGCGCCGGATCACTCGCTCAATGCCCCGCTTAAAATCGATGGGGAGGGGGAGTGGCAAGATTGGTTGCAGGACGAGTCCGACAACCAAGAAGTCACATTGGGCGACCGCGAGGAAATGGACAAATGCAAAGTGTTGCTGAGCCAGGCCATGCAGGATTTGTCCGAACGTGAACGCCAGATTATCGCTGAACGCCGCCTGGCCGATGAGCCCACCACTTTGGAAGATTTGTCGCAACGTTACGCCATTAGCCGCGAACGGGTACGCCAAATCGAAATGCGGGCCTTTGAAAAACTCCAGAAAACCATACGTTCCGCCGCCAGCGAACAAGGCCTGGCCCTGCAGCCAGTCTAAAACTTATCCGATTTATCCGTTCGGGTTTGGCTTGGGCTTGGGCTTGGGCGGAATATAAGTCTCCTCCTCCACAGCGTGACCAGAATTATCTGGTCACGCTTATTTTATTGCGATGTCGAAAGAGAGCGTCACCCCCCCGATAAATCTATAACTTGGCAAAGACTGTGGTATAGTATGCGTGTCAAAATATGTGTTTCGCATGAGTGTAGCCAATGCCTAAAGTAAAACGACTGCAAATTCCAATTAGCGTCCAATTGGTACTTTTCCCTTTGATGGCCTGTGTTTTACTGGGGGGAATTATCAGTTCCTATCTCGCATACGAACTCAAACGCGAGGCTGATCGCGTCGCCAGCGAAACGGTCGAACAAGCAATGGGTGTTGCCTGGAGCGAGCTGCGTCATATTGGCACCAAATTTCGGATCGAAGATGGCAAATTATGGGCCGATAACTCCCCCATCAACGGGAATTTCGACATACCTGATCGGGTGACCGCGATTATGGGCGGGACGGCCACCTATTTTATGGGCGATACCCGCGTCACCACCAATGTTAAAAAACCCGATGGCAGCCGCGCCGTGGGGACAAAACTCGCCAAAAACGCCGCCCATCACAATGTGTTTGAGGAGAAAAAACCTTTTCGCGGCGTGGTCGATATTTTGGGCAAACCTTATATCACCGGCTATGACCCCATATTTGATGACCAAAATAATGTGATCGGCATCGTCTATGTGGGCTATATTTATGATGAATTTTTTGCCCATGCCCATGCGATTCAGTCTTGGTCCATTGGCATCATTATTGCCAGCAGTTTGATCATTGCCTTGATCTCGATCTTAATGATCCAAAAAATGGTGGGCCGCCCGATTCGCCAATTGGCGGCCATTGTGCGCAGCATCATGAGCCAGCGTGATGTGGCCCATATTCCGTTTTTGACCCGCCAGGATGAAATTGGCGAGATTGCCCGCGCCTGTGAAGTTTTCAGCAAATCCGAGGCCGAAAGACTACGCATCGAGGCCGAAAGTGCCGCCGCCGCAAAACAACGGGCGGCCCTAAGAAGCCAAGAACATTTCGATATGGCGGTCAATCTTGAAAACCGTCTGGCCGTCACCACCCGCGCCCTCGATGAAATGGCGCAGAATTTAACTGGCTCGGCCCAAAGCCTGGCCCAGCTTGCGACCCAAAATCTGCGCGATTGCGAACATGCCAATCAAAATGTCATGCAGGCGGTCGAGCGCGTCTCGTCGGTCGCCGCCGCCGTGTTGCAACTTTCCCACACCACCACCGAGCTGGCCGCCGAATCCCAACATGCGGTCGAATTTATCAATACTGGCGAAGGCCAAAGCCGCACCGCCAGCACCCGCATCTCCACCCTTTTCGATGCCAGCCAAAAGATTGACGAGGTGGTGGGTCTGATTTCCACCATCGCCGCCCAAACCAATTTGCTCGCCCTTAATGCGACGATTGAGGCCGCCCGCGCCGGGGATGCCGGACGCGGTTTCGCCGTGGTGGCGACCGAAGTCAAAAACTTGGCGGGGCAAACCGCCACCGCGACCTCGCGCATTACCGATCAGATTCACTTTATCCAAAACGAAGCCCAAGCCGCCGTCACCGCCGTCGAAACCGTCGCCCGCGCCACCAAAGAAACCACCATTTTGTCCAATAACATGAGCGATGCCATCCAGGGACAAAACAAAGCCGCCAATGAAATTGCCAAAAATATGGAAGAAACCAGCAATTTCGTGTCCGGGGTCAATCAAATGGTGATGCGCATCGCCAAAGGTGCCGCCGAAACCGAAAGCCAAGCGGAAAACTTGCACCGAATCGCCGCCATCATTACCAAAGAAACCGCGAGCCTAAAGGCAGAAATCAGCCGCGTCGCCCAAGACATCCGTGAAGGTTGAGGACGCGAAGGGTGCAGGTTAAGGCCATTATATTCATTTCCCCGGCGGCGGCCGCACTCCCGCCAAAGGCACCAGGCTAAAGCCCAATCCCCGCCAATGTTCGGCAATCACGTCGCGGATCGGGGCTTGTTCGCGGGCATTGATGCAATGGAACAATTCGATGCCGGCGCGGGTGAAAGACGCCACCCCCAACGACATCACATTGTCTTGATCTTTGGGTAGGGTTAATTTCCACGGCTCGCTGCCATAATAGACCAGGATATTGCGCGGCAATTTGCGCCGCACATAATGGGCGGTGCGTTCAATGGTTAAAAGCCCATGC
Organism: Candidatus Symbiobacter sp.; assembly: GCA_030054015.1. Lineage (GTDB taxonomy): Bacteria > Pseudomonadota > Alphaproteobacteria > Elsterales > Elsteraceae > JASGCR01. The sequence goes on from JASGCR010000065.1 coordinate 8,178, forward strand.
GCGACCAAATCGGTCATTTCGGCAAAGGACAAGCCCGACAAGCGAAAGAAATTCTCGTCAATCGCATAAATCATCAAGGTCGGATAGCCCAACCGCCAAGCATAACCGCATAGTTTTTGAAAGGCATTTTGCGCCCCGCGATCCATTTCACCCAAAATCGCAATGGTTTTGCGCGATTGCCCGTTGGGGTTATTGGCTTTGGCGGCCAGGACGCGCGACCAAATCATCTGGGTCTCGGCATCACCGGCCAGGCGGGCGCGGTCAAAAAAATGCGACAGCCAATCTTTGTCAATCGTATCGGGCGTGGCTTGCGGCATCAAAAACCCCAGCGAGCCAGCAATAATCCGTTCGATATTTTCCTGGCGCAAGCCTTCTTCATGGGCCAGCCTTTGCAGGCCGCGGCGTTGGGTGGTCGATAAAACCGGCGCCGTTTCAACCACCGCTGCTTGCGGCGAAAACAATATCCGCGCCGTGGCCAGCGCATGTTTGGCGGTATTGTCGGGATGTTGGGTGGGAGGTTGGTCGTCGATTTTGGGCAGCGACCCCAACATTTCACTGATCTTGCCAAGCAACGCATGGGTGGTGGGCTGATCCGCCCCGGTTTGCGCCATTGCCTGGGGCGATTCCTGGAGTGTTTCCTGGTGTATTTCCTGGGGCGATTCCTGGGGTATTTCCTGGGCTGTTACCTGCGGTGGCGGCACCGCTTCACCCGCATCGGCAGAAAATTCTGGGTGGGTATCTGAGGCGGCATCTGGCTCGCTATCATGGGACAAGGATAAATCCTTGTCTCTGCTCGGCGGGGGGAAATCGGTGGCTTGCGCCGATCCAACCGCTGCATCGTCCAGATATTCGCCATTGCCGCCTTCATCCGCAGCTTCCGGCGCATCGAACCCATCCGGGGCATCCATCACATCCGGGGCTTGGTCGGTGGTCTCGCTTTGGTCTGGGGCCGATGCGGCAAGCCAGGTCGCATCGTCGGGCGGCTTGGTCTCATCCAGGCGGGTTTGGGGCAGGGATTCGGTGGGGGACACAGGATCGCTTGCCAGCGAAGAGTCTAAATTTGGCCGCCGACCATCATCGCGCAGTAAAAACCCGCCGCGTCCATCCGGAACATCACTCGGTTGATGATTGTCCATTTTTTCACTCATTTAATAATGTCTGTCGGTAAGCCTAATATCAAAATACATTGCCCCCGCCAACCCGTTCGGCGCAATATATACCCCGTTTCCTAAAGAATTCCGATTATGACCCCCCCTTCCTGCTTAGGAA
>JASGCR010000066.1 GCA_030054015.1 Candidatus Symbiobacter sp.
GGGGGGGACAGTTGAGCTTAGCTGCGAAGCAGCTTAGCTCAACTTGGGGGGGTTGTGATGTGGAAAATATATTAATAAAATCAACCTATTACACCAACCCCCCCAAGAAAAGCTTTGGCTCGTAAGCACTCGCCAAGCTTTTCTATCCCCCCCCCTTCTAAAGAAGGGGGGGTAAATAAATTTTCGCCTTAATCAGACCTTCCTTAGGAAGGGGGGGGCATAAAGGTGGATTTTTTTGGACACGGAATATAAGAAAACTTTTTCACATGGCTTCGCGTTATCACATAGGAGTTTAATTTGCCTGGGGTTGATTATTCTTTGATATTATCCTATTTTTTGGTATAGAGAGATCATAATTTTAGTATCAAACGTTGGGACGATCTTAAATTAATTCTACTTTTTATAAAAAACCCTAAGGGTACTGCCATGAATTCGAGTCTGCAAAGCCGCAATATCGTCGTCAGAGGGAAACGCACCTCGATGCGCCTTGAACCTGAAATGTGGGAGGGATTGTTGGATATTTCGCAGCTCGAATCCTTATCCATTAACGCGATTTGCAGCGAGGTTGATCGCACCCGCCACCAATCAAGCCTCACCTCGGCCATGCGCGTCTTTGTTTTGTCGTATTATCGCGGCCAAATCAGCGGCGATGAATCGCCCATCATCCGCGCCTTAACCCACGGGCAAAATCGTCCGCCCGCCACCCCAGCCAAAGCGGTCAAAAAAATCGATTTGGAAAAGTCAAATTAGCCCCAATTAAACCCGTTCAAACCCGTTCCAGCCATTGGCTGGCCAGCAACGCGTTGGGGCTGGGAAAAATATGCCGCCGTTCTTGGTCATTGAGGGGCCAGGTGGCGAGATCGGGACGGTCAATCATCCAGACTTGGCAGCCTAATTGCTGAGCGGCCTGCAATTTTTTATCCCTGATGCCGCCGCTATTGCGGGTGATCACCAGGTCAATTTCATGCCGCCGCAATAATTCATATTCGCCCGCCAGGTCAGGCCCGTCCCGCTCGTGCCGCCACACCACATTGAGGGGAGGGCCGGGCGCAAAGTCGGGCGCGGGCACAAAACTGCGCATCAAAATTAATTCGGGCAGCAGGGAGGTCGCCTTTGGCATGTCCTGCCAGGTCTTGCGCCAGGCCTTAAGCCAGGCCAGGCCGCCTTTGCCCCCCAAACCCAGGAATAGGCGGCGGGGCGGTGCGTCATTTTGCCTCAGCCTGGCATAATGTTCCGCCGTTTCACGAAGGCTGGGGAAATTATGCCAATTCGCGCCGGGGCCGGGCAACCAAGGCACCCGCCAGATTTTTGCCCAGGGCTTTTGGCTCAGCCGCGCCGCCTGCAGGGCGTTTTGACCAATATTTTGCGCAAAGGGATGGGTGGCATCGATCACGGCATCAATTTCATTATGCCGAATAAAATCGCACAAACCATCAACGCCGCCAAAGCCGCCGCGTCTTATTTTTATGCCCATTTGGGTGAAATTATCCGCTTGCGTCGCATCTTGCGGCAAGATTCCCGCCAGCGCGTATGTGACCTGGCAGATCGGTATGGTCGCCACAGACGGCACCAATTCCCGCCCCTCCGCCGTGCCGCCCAGAATAAGGATTTTTTTCATGCGTGGCTTGGGGGAGCGTTAAGGTCGATTTACGCCGCATTCAGATCAGGATTCAATGATGTTTGCGGCACAATTGAACCAATTGATGCAATTGAACCAATTGATGCAATTGAACCACCGCCACGCGGGGCGACCGGGGCGACTGAACCGCCTGAACCGCCGCCGCCATGACGGGCCATCATAGATTCATACGCCGCCTTGTCCATCAGCTCAGCATCATAAAGATCACCGGCCATTTCCATGATGGCCTGACCTGCCCGTGTGGGTTTATTGGTTTTAATCATCTTTTTAATCATTATCTATCTCCTCAATTTTGCCATCTTTCATTTGTGCCAGCAAATTGTCGATGGGTTGTTCAAGCCATAATTTACCGATACGCCTTAAATCTGTCAATTCGTGCAGAGTCAAGTTTTCGCGTTCATTTTTGGCAAAGGCATAAAGGAAAACCGCACGTTCTTGCGCTTTATAGGCAATAATGGTACGAAATCCGCCCGAACGCCCTTGCCCCATACGCGCAACACGTTGTTTAATCAGCCCACCACCAAGATCGGCATCAACCAAACCACGCTCAGCGCGGTCAATCGCTTCTTTGAGAGTGATGTTGCTAATTTGCTCGCTTTTGGCAAATTTTGCAAGCCATTTTGTTTTGTAAATTCGCATGGATGGTGTCTTTATTGGAAAGTACGATTAAAGGCAATAGGGTGCCGCAGCCAGGGGCTGTGGCTGCGTTCAGCCCGTGGCTGCGATCAGCTCGTGGCTGCGCTCAGCCCCTGGCTGCGATCAGCTCGTAGCTGCGCTCAGCTCGTAGCTGCGGCCGCCATTTGCCGCAACACATATTTCTGTACCTTACCGGTGGCGGTGCGGGGCAGCGGGGCGAAAATCACCGTGCGCGGGCATTTGAAATGGGCGAGATTGGCGCGGCAAAAATCGATGATCTCGCTCGCCGTCGTGGTCGCGCCGGGTTTCAAAGTGACAAAGGCGCAGGGCGTCTCGCCCCATTTTTCGTCGGGCTTGGCCACCACCGCCGCCTCTAGAATATCGGGATGGCGGTATAACACCCCTTCGACCTCAATCGTGGAAATATTCTCGCCGCCGGAAATGATGATGTCTTTCGAGCGGTCGCGCAATTCGATGTAATTGTCGGAATGCCAGACCGCGAGATCACCGGTGTGAAACCAGCCGCCTTTGAAGGCATCGGCGCTGGCGGTGGGGTTTTTCAAATAGCCCTTGGACACGATATTGCCGCGCATGAAAACTTCGCCTAATTCTTCGCCGTTTTTTGCGACCGGTACCAGGGTTTGCGGGTCGGCGACCATGAGTCCCTCCAGCGCGGGGTAATTAACCCCTTGGCGGGCGTGGCGGGCTTCTTGTTCAAGTGGCGGCAAATCCAGCCAGTCCGATTGTTTCGCGCACATCACGGCGGGGCCGTAAACCTCGGTCAGGCCGTAAACATGGAAAATATTCGCGCCCAGTTTTTTGTATTTCTCCATCAACGCCGCCGGCGGGGCTGCGCCAGAGGTCATTAAATTGATTTCGGGATCGAAAATGCGCGCGGTTTTCCCGCCCAACGCTTCCAAGACCATATTCATCAAAATCGGCGCGCCGCAATAATGGGTGATGCGCTCATCCCGCAAATGATCGAGCAAAATCTGGCCGTTAAACCGCCGCAAACACACATGGGTACCCGCCGCCAAAGTAATCGTCCAGGGAAAACACCAGCCATTGCAATGAAACATCGGCAAAGTCCATAAATACACCGGATGCAGCGGCAAATTCCAGGCCAGAATATTAGAGACGGCATTCAGATTGGCACCGCGATGGTGATACACCACGCCTTTGGGGTTGCCGGTCGTTCCCGACGTATAATTGACCGCGATGGCTTCCCATTCATCATTGGGGAAATAGGGGGTGAAATCAGATGCAACCGATTTTTTACCAGCCTCCATCATGTCATCATAATCCCAGGCGGCGGCGATTTCAGGATTAGGTTCGGGATGGGGTTCTGGCTCGGCCGGGGTAAAATTGGCATCGCGGACAATAATAATTTTGGGCTTTTTGCTGATTTGGGACAAAGCCTGGCGGATCACCGGCAAATATTCGCTGTCAACCATCAGGATTTTGGCTTCGCTATGCTCCAGGATATAGGCAAAGGCCGGGGCATCGAGGCGGATATTCAACGTGTTTAACACCGCCCCCGCCAGCGGTACGCCAAAATGCGCCTCTAGCATCGGCGGGATATTGGGCAGCAGCAAGGCCACCGCATCGCCGCGTTTAATCCCCATTTGCCGTAATCCCGCCGCCAGGCTGCGGCAACGGGCGGCGAATTCTTGGTAATTATAGGTCACTTTGCCATAACGCACGGCAATTTTATGCGGATAAATCTGCTCGGTGCGGGCGAGGAAACTTAACGGCGTCAATGCGACATGATTGGCCGGATTCGGCTGTAAAAAATTTTCTTCGAATATGGACATGATTTCCCCCGGGTTCGGTTGTTGCGCTTAACTCATTTTTAATTAATTTTTTCGCCATTACAACAGATTTTAGATTAATTATTTAGGATTAAATTAATCCTTTGCACCTAAGATGCCCGTCTATGGAGCAAGAACCGCATGTTCGTTAAATTGTCCAAAACCGCGCCAAGCGACCCCTCTCGACGTACTTGGCTTAAATCTTTGGCCAAATTCGCCGGTGCCGCCAGTATATTATCCCAGACGCCGCCGCTTTTGGGCAGCGGCATGGTGCGCTATGCCCAGGCCAGAACCGGTCAACCGATTACGATCGGCATGGGGGTTCATCGCACCGGCATTGGGTCGGTCTATGGTCAATGGTTTGAACGCACCGCCCATGCCGCCACCAGATTGATCAATGAACAAGGCGGGATTAATGGCCGCGAGCTCATCTTGGTGACCGATGATGACAAGACCGATCCCTCGACCAGCGCGACCCTGATCGATAGATTTTCCCAGGTGGATAAAGTTGACCTGGTCTTTGGGACGTTGTTCAGCCATGTGGTGACACGGACGGCGGAGCGCGCCACCGAACTTAAAATGCCTTATCTCGTTTGCGGCGAGACCGATATTATGAACGGCCATTTCAGCCGTTATGTGTTCCAGCCCGGCGTCACCAGTGTGCGCAGCCAGATCATCGCCGTGGCTCCCTTTATTGCCCAGAATTTGGGCAAAAAAATTACCTTGCTCTATCCCGATTATGCTTTTGGTTATGAGCATCGCAACCGGTTGGGTGACGCGTTAAAGCATTTTGGCGCCCGTGTCATCGCCGATATTGCCATTCCCACCACCGCATCCAATTTTGCGCTGTATTTTAAGAATATCCCCAAAGAAACCGATGTGATTTATCACGTCATGGTTGGCCCCTATGTGATGGAATTTGTCAAACAAATGGGACAATATTTCCACGGCAAAGGGCCCCGTTTGTTTGGCTTTATCGACAGCATCGAAGGGGTGAATATTGCATCGCCTGGCCTGGAATTTTTGCAAGGTTCCCATTTTTGGGAAGCCTATCCCCGCTATGCCAGCGCACAATCAACCCAAGCCGATAAATTTTTCCGCACCCGCGTCGGCGTTGACGAAAACGGAACCGACGCATCGACGCACAAGCAAGTCGCCCCACTGTCGCATATGTTTGGGATTTGGGAAAGTTTGTTTGTGGTCAAAGAAGCGATGGAAAAATCTGGTTATAAAACCGCCGACCGCGCCAATAAAAAGAAATTGATCGAAACCATCGAAGATTTGTTTTTGTTTAACGAGAGCATTGAACACCCCCAAGGCGACAAAATCTTTGTCGGAAAATACCACCAAGTCTTTGGCCCGCAATATATTTCCCAAGTCAAAGGCAATAAATTGGTACCCGTTTACCTCACCCCCATCACCGACAGCATGTATGACGCCGATATTGATTTCCGCAAAATGCCGTTATAGCGGGTACGCCCCGCCGCAATTCGTTTTAGATCGCTTTTGGGGCAAAGTTATGGAAAACTCACATGACCGTGAGTTTAAGCAAGATGTTGGGGGATTCTGGCGTACCATTCACCCGCAAAACATCGGTTGCCACTTTGCGATCTTTAAGCCAGGGCGTTACTTGCTCGGCCAGGACGCGGTTAATGTAACCAAGTTTACCTGGCCATGGCCTTTCCATCACAACTTTAATCGCCATGGGATCATCCTGGTTTTCCGGTTCCGGAATGAGGGAAATTTTCATACTGTCCAACACATCGTCTGCGATTTTCTTGTTATCCCCATAAATATTTTGTTTGAAATCAGCATTTTGATCAAGGAAATATCGGACACCCACAACCAGGGTTGGAATTTCGAGCGGTAACTCAGCCCTATCATAATCGACCACAAAAGTAAAATTGTCACTCGGTAGTTCCCCGCCCGAATAACCAAGCAAAGCAAAATCGGAAATCTTCACATCCGGGGCAATTCCCCAATATGTTAAGAAGTCGCTCAAATCTCGCCGTTTTTGGTTAAAAATTCGGTTGTTGAAGGCAGATAACACGGTCTCCCCGATGAAGGGCTCGGCTTGAATTTTGAACGCCGGATAATCATCAAAGCCACTTTTCTTGGCATCGGCGAAACTTGGTGTGGATGATAAATATTTAAAGCTAAATATTTTGTTATCATTTTTTGTGATTTCAGCTATTTTGTAACGCTTCCCTGCGGGACGCTTTTGATCAGCAAGAACTTCCAATTTTTGCCAAACCAGAAACAAACGATTCGGTTCAAAAATTTTTTTAATGAGCTGCATGGATGGCCTCTAACAAGAGCTGCCGCCGACGCTTGGTGAGGGCAATCATAAAATCGATCCTTTGCTGCGTGAGGGCGTATTTCTGATCTAGGATGTCGTTGTTAAATTCCAAGAACGCGGACAGTGTAGCATCAATTTTTTCCTCAGAAAAGGCCAAATATTGCACAAGCCATTGCCGGGCTTGCGGATAACGCCGCACCAATTCAGCAATCATTTCGATATGGCCAATTTGGTCTTTAGATGATAATTCCCATCGAATATGGTGGTATCCTTTTTTGATGTAACTTTCCATGTTTTGCATTTTATCCTTTAATTTATCCTCCAATATTTCATGACCGAGCGAGGTTCCGTTATCGAATGCCGGAGAAAGTTTAATATCGACCTTGGTTAAACTATCCTTTATGTCAGACGTGACGATAATCCCCCAGTTTTCTTGGTGACGATCAGTGTTGCCAATGAGGGCATCAAAACAGAACATTTCGATAATTTCTTTTAACCATTTATCTTTATCTCCTAAAAATACACTAAATATCCGCCACATATCTTTGAAATTATGCTGTTTACCAGTTTTTTTATCAAATTTATCAATCATTTCTTGCAAAAAAAATCCGCCGTCAAAAAAATAATAACGCTTATCTTCGTCCTTATCATCATAAAACCACTCGATTAACGCTCCCGCCGTATTATCTTGGCTGTTGATGGCAATATGGGCGGGTGGGACGGGAACGCCCATTAACAAACCAAGCCGATAAGCAATCACTTCATTCCAAAACTGCCAAGGATAACGGGGATTCGAAAGTTTATAGAGATATGGATGATTGCTTTTTATAAACTCAAAATTCTCGGTTTTTGGCGAACGAATACGGATTTTTTCGCGGCTGCCCTGACGAAATGGTTCTTTGGCCATCTCGCCCCAATCGTTAATATCGATGATTTGATTTGGCTGCTGCAAAATCATAAAATAAATCCATTGGGTTTTAAAACTCGCCGCTACCGCCGTGCGATTGTGCTACCCCCCCGTGACGCTCATATGGCGGGACACGGCGGCGGCGGGGCGGGCGCGGTCGATGATGAAATCATGGCCTTTGGGTTTGCGGGCGATGGCATCATAAATGGCGGCGGTGACGGCATCGTTGGATTCCGAGGCGCGTAACGGGGTGCGCAAATCGGCGGCATCTTCTTGGCCGAGGCACATATACAACACCCCCGTACAGGTCACCCGTACGCGGTTGCAGGATTCGCAAAAATTATGCGTCATGGGGGTGATAAAGCCCACGCGTTGACCGGTTTCCGCCACCCGCACATAACGGGCGGGGCCGCCGGTGCGGTCGGGCAAATCGGTCAGATGCCATTTTTGCTCAAGCCTTTGCCGCACGGTGGATAAAGGCAGATATTGGTCGCTGCGGGCTTGGTCGATCTCGCCCATGGGCATGACTTCGATGAGGGTGAGTTCAAACCCGTGCTGGCCGCAAAATTCAATCATGGCATCATATTCATCGTCATTCACGCCTTGCAACGCGACGCAGTTTAATTTAATCGCAAGCCCCGCCGATTTTGCCGCCATAATGCCGTCCATAACCGCGGGTAACTTGCCCCAACGGGTGATGGCGGCAAAGCGTTCGGGCCGCAATGAATCGACCGAGACATTGATGCGGCGAATATGCGCCGCCGCCAAATCCTCGGCATATTTGGTCAGTTGGCTGCCATTGGTGGTGAGGGTGAGTTCCTCCAATGCCCCCGCCGCCACCTGGTCGCCCAAGCGGCGGATGAGACTCATGATATTGCGGCGGGTGAGCGGCTCGCCCCCGGTCAGGCGGATTTTCCGCGCCCCCAAATTGATAAAGGCCAGCGACAGACGCTCTAATTCTTCAAGCGTCAGCACCTCGCTTTTGGGAAGAAAGCTCATGTCTTCGGCCATGCAATAGACACAGCGAAAGTCGCACCGATCCGTCACCGACACCCGCACATATTGGATTTTGCGACCAAACGGATCGACCAGCGGCGCGTGCTTGGGGATAGGGTGAGGGTTGATATGTTGTGGGTTTCCGGCCATGATATTTTACCTTTATGGCTTGATTATAACCCGCCTGCCCCCCTCATGGCAAGTAACCCTTGCCAAAATTCATGCAAATCCAGGCAGTGCCAGGCGGGCGGCGCGGCCGTGAAATTTTCCCCCGGATGGGCGGGGCCGACCAAGATACCGGTACACCCCGCATTATGGGCGCATAATATGTCCATGGCGGTATCGCCCACCAGCCAGACATCCGGGCCAGGCTTAAGCTCGCTGGCCGATAACACCAAATCTATCACCACCGGGTGGGGTTTGTCATGGGCGGCATCGGTGGCCCCCACGACTTTGCGAAAATAAGCATCCCAGCCCAAGGCGCGGCATTCTTCGCGCAAATAATTGCCTTGTTTGTTGCTGACCACGCCCAGGAAAAGGGCGGGCCATTGGCTTAAATTTGCCAATATTTCACGGGCAAATGGTTTCACCGCCAGGTTCTGCAAATGGGTGCGGGCAAAATGGTCATAGAATATATCCCGCGCCCTCTCCCATTGATCGCCAAAAATAATGGGGAAGGAATCGCGCAAACTGGCGCGGATGCGCAATTTCGCCTCGGAGTCGCTCCATGAGTCATGCCCCATATCGGTCAATGTGGCGTTCACCGCCGCGATCAGCGGCGGCCAGGAATCTATCAGCGTATTGTCCCAATCAAATATCACCGCGCGCGGCCAAGGCAATTTTTCATCCCTGCGGGGAATTTGAGCCATCATTTTATACACCGTGTGGTAAAATATTCGTACCGTAACCCTCCTTTCCTGAGGAAAGTCGGAGTAAGTCGAAAAATTCTCTGACCCCCCCTTCCTGCTTAGGGAAGCTCTGAATAAGTCTAGTTTTACCCCCCCTTCTTTAGGAGGGTCTGAATAAGTCGTACTGACCCCCCCTTCCTGCTTAGGAAGGGGGGGAA
>JASGCR010000067.1 GCA_030054015.1 Candidatus Symbiobacter sp.
AACTCAGACTGCAAGCGGATTCCCGCTTGCAGTCTGGTGGGTAATGACGCTCCTTTTTTTGGCAACAATACTTCTGTGGGTAATGACGCTCTCTTTTTTTGGCAACAATACTTATGTGGGTAATGTCGCTCTCTTTTTTGACACAATTTAGTCAGCGCGGAGGCAATGACCCCTCAATGCGACTCGCGCGGTACCGCCGCCCCGGAACCGCCGACCAAGAAATCCAAATCGGCCCCCAAATGGGCTTGCTGCACATGTTTGACGTACATATGTTGGTACCCACGATCTGGCGCGGCGGGCGGTTGCCAATCCCGCAGCCGCTCGGCCAAGACGGATTCGGGTACATCCAAGTGAATGCGCCGTCCGGCCACATCGAGTTCAATCATGTCGCCATTTTGCACCACCGCCAACACGCCGCCCGCCGCCGCTTCGGGGCTGACATGCAGCACCACCGTGCCATAGGCGGTACCGCTCATGCGGCCATCGCTGATGCGCACCATGTCGGTGATGCCTTGGCGCAGGATTTTCGGCGGCAGCGGCATGTTGCCGACTTCGGCCATGCCGGGATAGCCGCGCGGCCCGCAATTTTTAAGCACCATGACGCAATCTTTGTCGATATCGAGTGATTCATCATCGATGCGGGCGTGGAAATCCTCGATAGTTTCAAACACCACGGCGCGGCCACGATGCTGCATAAGTGCAGGCGTTGCCGCCGAGGGTTTGATCACCGCCCCATGCGGCGCAAGATTGCCGCGCAGCACGGCAATGCCGGCTTTGTCACGCAAGGGTTCGCTACGCGGGCGAATCACGGCGCGATTGTAACAGGGGGCTTTGGCGATATTTTCGCCCAGGGTTTTGCCATTGGCGGTCAGGGCATCCAAATGCAGGAAATCTTTGATCTCGGCCAAAACCGCGGGCAAGCCGCCGGCATAATAAAAATCCTCCATCAAATATTTGCCCGAGGGTTGCAGATCAAGCAAACACGGGATTTCCGCCCCCAAGCGATCCCAATCATCGAGAGCCAACGGCACACCCATCCGCCCCGCCATGGCGATAAGGTGAATGACCGCATTGGTCGAGCCGCCAATCGCCGCATTGGCGCAAATCGCATTTTCAAAGGCCTGGCGGGTGAGAATCTGCGATAGTTTCAAATCTTGATTGACCATCTCGACGATGCGGCGACCGGTCATTTGCGCCAAGCGGTTGCGGCGGGTATCGGCGGCGGGTATGGCGGCATTTTCGGGTAATGACACCCCCAAAGCCTCCACCATCGAGGCCATGGTGCTGGCGGTTCCCATCGTCATGCAGTGGCCGCGCGAGCGGTGCATACATGATTCGGCTTCGGTGAATTCTTCCTGGCTCATTTCACCCGCCCGCACCATTTCCGACATTTGCCACACGCCGGTGCCGGAACCCACATCCTGGCCCCGGAATTTGCCATTTAACATCGCCCCGCCCGACAGGCCAATGGTGGGCAGATCACAAGATGCCGCGCCCATCAGCAGGCTGGGGGTGGTTTTGTCGCATCCCATCAGAAGTACCACCCCATCGATGGGATTGCCGCGAATCGATTCCTCGACATCCATGCTGGCGAGATTGCGGAACAGCATCGCCGTCGGGCGCAATTGCGTCTCGCCCAGCGACATCACCGGAAATTCAAGCGGAAACCCGCCGGCTTCGTACACACCGCGTTTGACAAATTCGGCCAATTCGCGGAAATGCCCGTTGCACGGCGTGAGTTCCGACCAGGTATTGCATATGCCAATCACCGGTCGCCCATCCAATTCATCATGCGGATAGCCTTGGTTTTTCAGCCATGAGCGATGAATAAATCCATCGCGGTCATCGCGGCCAAACCAGGCCTGGCTGCGGCGGGGCGGGTATTTTTTGGGGGTGGGGCGGTCCTGGGTCATTTTTTTCCTCCTAGGGGCGTGGTTTTAAGAAGTACGTCTTCACGTTGTTAATGTTTTGTAACGTCATATCCAAGTGAACGGAGTGCTTTTGATGTTCTATTATTTCGTGGGGGGAATTTTTCTGGCATAGCCCATCCTACGATTTCGCCAAAAGTGCTTTTTCCAAGTCCGTAATGTGTTTCATTTGACAATTCCCAAATACGTTTTGGTATATCATCCCGCGAACCGCCATACAATAATTTCTGAAACAAATCTTTTATTACTTGCCCATCGGAATATTCAAGATTCCATAAATAATGAGCAAAATGTTTCTGCTTATCCTCTTTTGTCATTTTTATAGTTTCGGATAAATTTAATTTTTTATTTGAATAATGTCTGCAATGTTCAATTATTGCATGCACATTGCTACAAATGAACACAATGTCATTTTCATTCCAAGAAGGTATATTTTCTTGTGAAAACAAACTATAAAGTTTCTCATGCGTTTCATTTATCATTTTGCCTTCACCAGACGGAGCATCGGGAAGTTTATTCCACCAATCAATGGCATTCATCAACGCTTTCTCACGACTTGATTTATTTTTATTGTAATGTTCTTCGTATAAACTCTTATTCCCATCAAAGGTATTATTATAATAATGCGCCTGCAGAAATTGGTCAGCAATAACGCTTGGAAATGAATGATTTATAATCCATTTTGGACAATTTTTGCCATTGCTAAAATGCTTCCCAATATCCCTAAGGATAGTTAATGTTTCATACCATTCTTTTAAGAAGGCATCTCGATTTTCTTCTTTAACTTTTTTTGATTGAGTTTTAACAAGCCCGTCAAAATGTTTCAATCCAGGGGCTTCATTGATATCTATTAGCTGAATTTTATTGCGATCTTCTAATTTTTTCTCGCATTTTTTCAAAAACTCATAGAGCTCGTTGGTTAATGGGGTTGACTCGATTTTAAGTCTTGAAAAAAATTTGATCAAATCATCTCTAAACTTACCTTCAATTTCAGATTCTGGAAAAAAACAACCCGCTTCAATGTTCTTATTCCATGCACTATCTGTTAAATTTGCTGAGCCAATGTAAACTCCATATTCATGCCACCAAATTACTTTTGCATGAAAATATTGTTTAACCAATGAACAAGTAAAATTCGGTGAGCTTTTGTTGAGAAATTTGCTCAATACTGAACATTTAACAGGAACTTGATTATCTAAACGACCATAAAATTCGAGGGGTATATTTTTCTTAAAGCACCAGTCAATAAGAGTACTCTCATCAGTTGCATAAGCAACTGCTGCTTGTACTCTTTCAGTTACTTTAGAAACATTTTCTAAAATGTTCCTTAAGTATTTATCATTAATTGCGTTCAGATATAGTTCCATAAGTGTCTTACCCAATATCATCCAAAGTCAATAAGTGCGTCTTCACCCGCCGCTTGCATTAGCAAGCGAGTCGGGTGATCCATCTTGCGAGGCGATCCGGCCTCGCAAAAAATATTTTATTTCGTCGCAGACGCGACGAAATGATGGATTCCCCGCACCGTAACCGCAAGCGGTTCGGCGGGGAAAGACGCTCTGGTTGGCTAGCTATTTATATAACTCCCTTCGGGAAGGTGAGGTCAAAGATTTTTCATCTTACTCGGACTTTCCTGAGGCAGCCTCTCTAAATCATCACATTATGGCATCACACATTTTTATTATATTTCCGAACTAACGGATAACACAAGGTCGTAATTTGACCAGCAAAAAGAATTTTGCGTTTTATGTTGACCAGGGGGGAACGTGCTTCGTGCCGAGCCTTGGAAATGAAATGAAAAAAATGAAAATCGTGACAAAAATCTGGTTTTATCTGCGCGACCGGCAACGCATATTGGCGTTGCTGGTGATGGTAGCATTTGCCTTTGAACTGGCGGGTTGGCTTATCAAACAACAAAGTTTTATGTTTGATCTGGATCGGCTGGCTATGATTCTTTTGCCCAATCTCGATGTCGGGATTCTGGCCCTGGCCATGACGATGGTGATGATTAGCGGCGGGATTGATTTATCGGTGGGGTCGGTCTTGGCGGCGGCTGCCGTGGTCACGGCCGCGATGGTGCAAGGCACCGATATGGGAGGCGCAACCGTCCCCGTTTTGGCGGGAGTTTTCACCAGCGTTTTGGGGTTGAAATTATTGCTGGGCTTGGCGGTGGGGTTGGTGTTTGGCGTGGTGACCGGTGCGTTGGTGGCTTATGCCAGCATCCCGCCCTTTATCGCCAGTTTGGGGACGATGGTCACGGGTCGTGGGTTTGTGATTTGGTATAGTGGCGGTCACAATATTGACGGGTTAAGCCCACAATTTCTGTTGCTGGGCCAGGGCGTGACACCGATTTGGATATTTTTCGGTTTGGCGGCGATTATGGGTTTGACCCTGGCCTATACCCGTTTTGGCAAATTTTGTTATGCTTTGGGGTCGAATCGGCCAGCTTATTTATTTGCGGATCGTTCGGTACCAAAGCAAATCGTGCTGATTTATGTGGGATCGGCTTTGGTTGCGGCCTTGGCGGGGATTGTGACCACGGCCCAATCGGGTATGACCTATCCGACCCTGGGGCAAGCCTATGAATTGGATGCGATTGCCGCCTCGGTGATTGGCGGCGCGTCGCTGGGCGGCGGCATTGGCAAAATCCGCGACACTGTGTTGGGGGTGCTGATTTTGGCGGTAATCAAATCGGGATTTAATTTTATCGGCGTCGATAATTATTTTCACCAAATGGTCGAAGGCATGATTATCGTTTTGGTGGTCATTATGGGCCGCCACCGCCAGGCCCAATTCCGCAATCCGGGCGTGATGGCCCAGCCTTTGTAAGAGAAGTTGCGGCAAATCCCATGCCGCAACTTCGCCCCCGCTCAATTCTTGTTATACACATCGACGCAGACCGCCGCGAGCAGCACCAAGCCCTTGATGACTTGCTGGTAATCAATCCCGATGCCCATAATCGACATACCGTTATTCATCACCCCCATGATAAAGGCACCGATCACCGCCCCCATCACTTTGCCGACTCCGCCCGATGCTGACGCGCCGCCGATGAAACAGGCGGCAATCACGTCCAATTCAAACCCCGCCCCGGCCTTTGGTGTCGCGGTATTGAGCCGCGCGGCAAAGACCAAACCCGCCAAGGCCGCCAACACCCCCATATTGATAAAGGCGTAAAAGGTCAAACGTTGGGTACGCACCCCCGATAATCTCGCGGCTTTTTCATTGCCGCCCAGGGCGTAAATCCGCCGCCCAATCGTGGTGCGTTGGGTGATAAAATCGTAAAACAACATCAAAATCAGCATGACAATCAGGACATTCGGCAAGCCACGATATTGTGACAATAAAAATGAGATACTGACGATGAGAGAGAAAAAGACGACATTGAGGATGACAAAAGTGACAAAGGGCTCCCGATCCATCCCATGCGCCAAGCGTTCGCGGCGACCGCGAATGTTTGAGATCACCATGATGATGGCCATCGCCAGTCCCAACCCCAAAGACGTCACCCGCAATGTATCCAGTTTAAAAAATTCCGGCAGATTGGTGCTGAGCTGCACCTTGGCCGCATTGATCCAATCAAGGTTGAAAAAATCCGGGATGAATCCGGTGCTGAGCAATTGGAATTCGGGCGGAAAGGGGCCAACCGATTCGCCTTGCAACACCGCCAAGGTCAGGCCTTTGAACACCAACATGCCGGCCAGGGTGACGATAAAGGATTGGATATTGAAAAATGCCACCCAATAACCCTGTAACGCCCCGATAATCGCCCCCAGGACGATGCAAATAAAGCTCACCAGCAAGAAATTCATCCCGTATTTGACCATCAACACCGCCGCCACCGCGCCGATGAATCCGCTGACCGAACCCACCGACAAATCAATATGACCGGCGACGATGATCAGCAACATCCCCAAAGCCATAATCACGATATAGCTGTTTTGCAGGATAATATTGGTGAGGTTGAGGGGTTGAAACAAAGTTCCGTTGGTGGTGAATTGGAAAAATACCATAATCACGATCAATGACATAAACATGCCATATTCGCGGAATTGGTGCTTGAAATCGATCTTGCGATGCGGCTTTTCAGCCGAAATAATGCGTTCATAATCGGACATGTTGTTCGAACCTTCTTGCCTGGTCATTTAATTTCCCCCGGATGAAACAATGGCTTTCATAATTTTTTCTTGGCTGGCCTCGGCGGCCGGCATTTCGGCGACAAAGCGGCCGTCATTCAAGACATAGATGCGGTCGCACATCCCCAATAATTCGGGCATTTCGGACGAGATGACCAAAACCGCCTTGCCCTCGGCAGCCAATTTGGCGATGATGGTATAGATTTCATATTTCGCCCCCACATCAATGCCACGGGTTGGCTCATCCAAAATCAAAATTTCCGGCTCCGAGAACAACCATTTGGACAGCACGATTTTTTGTTGGTTGCCGCCGGATAGATTCACCACCCGCGCAAAAACGTCCGGGCATTTGATCGACAAGGTCTGGCGGAATCGCTCGGCCACCGAATATTCTTTGCCGTCATTAATGACCCCCCGCCGCGAGACCCCCTTAAGATAAGCCAGCGACGTGTTCCAGGCCGCCGATTCATTCAACACCAGGCCGTAACCCTTGCGGTCTTCGGTGACATAGGCGATGCCGTGATTAATCGCCTTTTGCACCGAACTTGTGTCGATGCGGCTGCCATGCAGCCAAATCTCGCCCGAAATGCCGCGGCCATAGGTTTGCCCGAATATGCTCATGGCGAGTTCGGTACGCCCCGCCCCCATAAGGCCAGCAATGCCAACAATTTCGCCGCGTTTTAGATTAAAATTGACGCTTTTAATCAATTCGCGGTCGGCATGTTCGGCATGAAAGACGCGCCAATTTTTGACCTCGAACATCACCTCGCCAATATTGGGAGTGCGCGGCGGATAGCGATTGGCCATTTCGCGCCCGACCATATGTTTAATAATCACATCTTCGCTGAGCGTTTCCTGGCGGCAATCGAAATTCGCCACGGTTGAGCCGTCGCGCAAAACTGTCACTTCATCGGCCACGCGGGATATTTCATTTAATTTATGGGAAATGAGAATGCAAGAAATACCCTGTTGCTTTAAGCCGAGCAATAAATCCAGCAAGGCATTGCTGTCGGTTTCATTGAGGCTGGCCGTGGGTTCGTCGAGGATGAGTAATTTGACCTGTTTCGATAAGGCTTTGGCGATTTCGACCAATTGCTGTTTTCCCACCCCGATATTGGTGATCAGGGCCGAGGGGGAATCGGTCATGCCGACTTTTAACAAAAGTTCTTTGGACTTGCTATAGGTTTGGGCCCAATTAATCACGCCGGATTTGGCGACTTCGTGGCCAATAAAAATATTTTCGGCAATGGATAAAAGGGGAATGAGGGCTAATTCTTGGTGGATGATAATGATGCCGTGTTTTTCACTGTCGCTAATGCCGGAAAAACGGCATTCTTTTCCTTGGTAGAAAATTTCACCCTTATAATCGCCATAGGGATAAACCCCCGATAAAATTTTCATCAAAGTCGATTTGCCGGCCCCATTTTCGCCCACCACGGCGTGAATTTGGCCTGGCATCACGGTTAAATTGACCTGGGATAAAGCGGCCACGCCATGAAAGGATTTGCTGATTTTGCGCATTTCCAAGATGGGCTGTACCAGTTTCGCCGTCTCTTTATCAGACATAATGGGCTGCTCCGCAATCATGAGGGGTGACGAGGCACACTGACGTTTCCCTTAGCTTAATTGAAAATCCCTTAAATCACCTTTACGCCAGATAGAAAAATGGCGCAAAGGTGATTCGGGGATTTTTTTATACTCTGTTTCCCAAATAATCTCCATTATGCCCCCCCCCTTCCTAAGGATGGTCTGAATAAGTCCCAGAAACAAAAGATATGGCATTTGCGAGCGGGCGTTTACGCCCGCGAAGCAATCCAGTAGCATCTTGAAATTGCTAGATTTTTCTGGATTGCTTCGCGGCTGCGCCGCTCGCAAATGCGCGGCTCTTTTGGCAAGAATTGTACTTATTCAGACCTTCCCTAAGCAGGAAGGGGGGGCATAATCGGAATTCTTTAGGACACGGGGTATAGTCTCAAACTTTTAGCCTCCTGGCAATTTATTGCTTCAGCTGGGCTTCGCTAATATAGCCGCTATCGACCAGAATCCGCTTGTAATTGCTTTTGTCAACCGGCAGCGGTTTAAGCAAATAGGACGGTACAATTTTTACCTTGTTGTTATAGGTCTTGGTGTCATTGACCGGCACGGTTTTACCGCTCAGCATCGCATCCACCATGTCCGAGGCCACTTTGGCCAAAGCCCGCGTGTCCTTAAAGATTGACGAATATTGTTCGCCGCGAATGATCGATTTGATCGAGGGAACTTCGCAATCTTGGCCGGTCACATAGGGGAAGGGCTGATCTTTGCTGCCATAACCCACGCCTTTGAGCGATGACAACACGCCAATCGCCAAGCCGTCATTGGGGGCCAGAACGGCATCAACCCGTGCCTTGCCATAATAGGCCGACAGCAAATTATCCATCCGCGCCTGGGCATTCGCCCCGACCCAGCCCTGGGTACCCACTTTATCCATGCCCATTTGACCGGATTTCACGACCAATTTTTTCTTGTCGATATAGGGTTGCAACACCGACATCGCGCCATTGTAAAAGAAATAGGCGTTGTTATCATCCGGAGAACCGCCGAATAATTCGATGTTATACGGGCCTTTGCCTTCTTTTAATTTAAGGGCGGTTTCAAGCGATTGCGCCTGTAATACCCCGACTTGGAAATTGTCAAAGGTGGCATAAAAATCAACGTTTTTGCTGCCATTGATCAGCCGGTCATAGGCGATGACTTTGACGCCCTTATCGGCGGCTTTTTGCAGCACATCTGACAATGTTGTGCCATCGATTGAGGCGATGACCAACACTTTGGCCCCTTTGGTGATCATGTTTTCGATCTGGGCCAATTGGTTCGGGATGTCGTCCTCGGCGGTCTGCAAATCAACGCGGTAACCGCGCGATTCCAATTCCTTTTTCATGAAATTGCCGTCGTTGATCCACCGCAAGACCGATTTGGTCGGCATAGCGACGCCAATCAAGCCCTTATCGGCGGCCTTGGCGGACGGGGCCGTCAGCAACAGCGCCGCCGCCAATCCAATGCCCAAACTCCGCAATCCCGTCGCAAAATGAGTGAATTTCATCTTTTACTCCCTATCATTTTTAGGAATGGCGCAGAAAATTCCGTGCCAATTGCCGCAAAGCAATCAAAAAATACCCACACACGTATAAAATTTTTATACCCCGTTTCCTAAAGAATTCCGATTATGACCCCCCCTTCCTGCTTAGG
>JASGCR010000068.1 GCA_030054015.1 Candidatus Symbiobacter sp.
AATCTCACCAACCCCCCCTAGCTCCGCTAAGGGCTTCGCCCTAAGCGGAGCTTTCCCCCCCTTCCTAAGCAGGAAGGGGGGGTCAGTACGACTTATTCAGACCTTCCCTAAGCAGGAAGGGGGGGGCTAAAGTACTTAATCAGGCTCTAAGCATTGCCATCGGTGATCACCCAATTTGACCGATCCGCGCAAAATGCCGCGTAAGGGCCTCGCCAAGTTCCGCCAAATTGCTCACCACCAAGGTGTTTTCAAAGCGTTTTAATTTCTCGACATTTTCAAGATCAATCTGCCGTGGCCATAATGTGACGGTGCCATCCGGGGCCTCGGACTCCATTTCCGGCGCGGTGTCACAGGCAAACACGATGATCGGCACGCGGCATTTGCCCGCCTGGGCAAAGACATTGGTGACCAAATTATCGGAAATGCCACAGACAAATTTGGCAATTGTGTTCGAGGTCGCCGGGGCCACCACCAGCCCATGATAAAGCCCGTGATAAAACCGCCCCACCGCCGGAGCCGAGGCGGCGGTGTCCTTGAAAATACGCGGTTTCTCCGCCGAGCCGACAGGCGGATCAAGCCTTTGGCGGTACATTGACAAGACTTCTTGCGCCGCCTGGCTCACAAACAGATCAAACCCGATGCCCGATTCTTGACCTGGAATATTTTTCATCAATTCCAATGATTCGACAAAAAAATGTCCCGACCCCGAAATCGCCCAGGCTAATTTTGAACGGTCTAATTTTGAACGGTCTAGTTTTGTGCTGGTTTTATCACTCATGATGTTGCCATTTTTTGTCTGTGAATCTCACATCCCACCTCGCCTGCATTGACAAAAATATCGGGTTTTGCCACCCTGACCACGATTTTGGTCACGCGCCCATCGGCCAGGCAATGATCGGCAATTTGTATCGCCAATTGTTCGACCAAATCAATATGCTGTTCCGCCACCAGTTTTGTGATCGCCTGCACGATGGTTTCATAACTGGGGATGTCGGCGATGGTCACGGCCTGGGCGGCCAGATGGGGCGCAACCGTCACATCGACGCTGATTAAAATATCTTGCCGCGCTTGGCGTTCAAACGGATAAATCCCAATCGAGGCCGCCAGCCGCAAATTTTTAACGAAAATTTGATAGCACGTTGTCGCCGGTGCCGCCGCTATTGTCGTCATTGCGATGTGTCCTTGATGTTATAAAACGCCGCGCTAGCTAAAGGGCGTCATTACCCACCAGACTGCAAGCGGATTTCCGCTTGCAGTCTGAGTTGGGTAATCCCCCAGGAGTTTTAGGAATAATACTCCTGGGGGCTTTCCCCCGACCAATGTCTAACGACATTGGCGGGGGACAGGCCCCGACAGATTTATGCCGCTTCGCGGCAAAAATCTGCGGGTAATGACGTTCCTTTGCACCCTTCTCTTCCTATTCTAGCCAGAAATGTCGTAATATCCTAAT
This sequence comes from Candidatus Symbiobacter sp., assembly GCA_030054015.1. Taxonomy (GTDB): domain Bacteria; phylum Pseudomonadota; class Alphaproteobacteria; order Elsterales; family Elsteraceae; genus JASGCR01. Next base: position 1,451 of record JASGCR010000068.1, read on the forward strand.
TCGATTTTTCAGGAGACATCATGTTGCACGCTCTGGCGGAATTTTATCGATTTTTGCGGCGGTCATGCGCGGCCTATGGCGCGGCGCGGCGCGGGGTGATTGTGGCGGTCACAATCGGTTGCGGCGGCGTGATAATATTGCAAACCTTGCTCGGTCACGCCAGCCTGGCCGCAAGCCCGAATCAAGCGGTATCGGGGGGCGGCCTCACCCCGCAAGACCAGAAATTATTAAACGCACAGGTGGCATCCTCGCCCTACGCGGCCTTTTTGCTGAGCAACGAGGCCTTGCGCCGGTCTGATTTTGCCCTGGCGCGGCAATTCTTGGTTGCGGGCTTGGCGGCCTTTCCCGATAACCCCCAATTACAGTCGCAGGCTTTGTTGGTTTTTATCGCGGCGGGCGATTTTGAGCGCGGGGTGCAAGCCGCCAAAACCTATCCCGAAGACGAAGCCGGAAGCATCCTGGCCAGTTTTGTTTTGGTCAACCAATCGCTTAAACAAAATGACCTGGTCGCCGCCGCCCAATTTTTATCCCGCATCAAAGAAAAAGATGCGGGCGATAGCCTGTCTCCCATTTTATTGGCGCATTTGGCCGCCGCCGACCCCGCCAAACCCCTCGCGGCGGCAAAAATTTACGGCTTATTATCCGCGGTTAAAAGCAACCCGAATTATGCCGTGTTTTACCAGTATCATCTGTTGTTATTGGCCGAGCAATTGGGCGATGACCGCCAAGCGGCGGCGGCCTTTGCCGCTTTGTCCGAATATACCACGCAAAAGAGCGGCCTTGCGGTCAGCTTGGCCCGCGCGATGGGACGCTATCTTGAGGGGGCCGGAAAATTTGACCAGGCCGCCAATTTATACCGCGAGGCCAGCCAGAACGTCTCTGAACCCAAAATATTGAGCGATGATTTGGCGCGACGCCACGCCAAGCCCTTGCCCCCCCCCAGCCTGGCGGAATTATTTGCCCAAACCTATTTGGATGCCGCCAGCCTGGCCGGGCGCGATGGTGATGAGGGTCGGGTGACCAGTTTTCTGATGTTGCGTCTGGCCGAACAAATTTTCCCCGACCGCAACGAATATAAAATTTATCTGGCCGAGGCATTTAATGGGTTGCAGCAACCCCAGGCCGCCTTTGACCTTTATACCCAAACCGTCAGCGACCCGATTTGGGGTTGGCATTCCCGCCTGAACCGCGCCATTTTGCGCGATCGCCTGGGCGACAAAGCCACCGCCCGCCAGGAATTGGTCGCGCTTGGCCGCGAACGCAGCGACCGCTACGAGGCGTACCAACATTTGGGCGATTTTGCCAGCCGCGATGAACAATATGATGATGCCATAATGTATTACAGCAAAGCCTTGGCGCAAACGCCCGACCATACCCCGCAACGTTGGTATCTGCTCTATCTCCGTGCCGGGGTTTACGAGGCAGTGGAAAAATACAACCTGATCGAGGCGGATTTGCAAGCCGCGCTTAAAATTGCCCCCAATCAGCCGCAATTGATGAATTTTCTCGGCTATATGTGGGCGGATCGCGGCATTAACCTGGACCAAGCCTTGGTGTTATTGACAGAGGCCCACGCCGCCCTGCCCAATGATGCCGCCATCACCGACAGCATCGGTTGGGTGCATTACCGCCGCGGCAATTACGCCCAAGCCGTGAATTTGTTAGAAAGCGCGGTTTTGATGCGGGCCAGCGATCCCATGATTAATGACCATCTGGGCGATGCTTATTGGCGGATCGGCCGCAAACGCGAGGCGGTTTATCAATGGCAACAAGCCTTGACTCTTGACCCCGAAGCAAAATATATCCCTGGCATCGAGGCGAAAATCCGCAATGGGTTGCCCCAGGCGCAATAGGTGAATTTTGTCATGATTTTCCACGAATCCCCTGGTTTCGCCCCCGCCAAAATTAATCTTTCCTTAAAAGTCGTGGGAAGGCGGGACGATGGTTATCACCAACTCGATTCCATTGTCGTCTTTGCCAATGTCGGCGATTTGGTGACGTTGGCGGTCAACAGCAATAATTGCCAAGATTTGGTGCGCGGCGAATTTTCTTTTACCGCGAGGGGCGAATTTGCCCAGGATATGGGGGATAACCATGTTGAAAATTTGGTTCACCAAGCCTTTTCCTTGTATCAAAACAAAAAATGCCACGGACGCAAAGAATCGGCCCTTAACCGAGAAATAATTTTTAGATTTCAGTTAGAGAAAAACCTGCCGGTCGCAGCTGGATTGGGGGGGGGGTCAAGTGACGCCGCCGCCACTTTGCGTTTATTGGAAAATTGGTGGCGCAAGGCGGGTGGGGAACCATCCTCTGAGCGTGAATTATCATCCATGGCTGCCCAATTGGGGTCGGATGTACCGGTTTGCCTGGCCCAGGAACCGCAACGCAAACAAGGGCGCGGTGAGCATGTGAGTCCGTTTTATCTCAATTTCGGCGGCGATGCCGGTCACGCCAATTGTTTGCCAATTGATGTGATTTTGTTTAACCCTGGCATAAAATTGGCAACCCATAAAATTTACGACAAATATGCCAAGCGAAATCCTGGCCTGCCCCTGACGTCGCATGAACCGGACGGAAATCTCCATGTTCCGTTTGAGATTAATTCGCTTGAAGAATTTTGCCGACTTGCGGTTTGGGATAATAATCATTTGGCCGCCGCCGCCTGTGAGTTTTCGCCCGAATTAAATGCCATACGTCAAGTGCTGGGCAAAAAAGAAATCTTTCCTCATTTTCGGTCGTGCTTTATGACCGGCAGCGGGTCGACGCTGGTTTTAATTTGTGATCCGGGCCACGATGTGAATGAGTTGGTTAATTATTTAAGGGGGAATCTTAGTGTTTTTGGGGAACACCTTAAGCATAAGGTGTGGGTAAAACCGTGTCGAATATACCAGTCGATTGAAAAAACAGTATTATCGAAAAATGGCTTAAGCGTAGATCAATCAATAATTTCGTATAGTTAAACCAAATGATCTTTAGTCTAACAATAATCATCATTTTATACGATTAATTTAAGTCTCCTCTCATTAAAAGTGCCAAAGTTTCACCTTCATCCTTAACAAGAGATTCAAATAATCTTTTATCTTCTTCAAGTATCTTCGCATTCGTGCTTTCTAACATTATAACCCCGAGTCTTTCTAAGTAATCAACAAGCATTACCCTCTCGGCAATAAAAGACCGACTTTTAACCACAAGATTTCTTATTACACTTTCATCCATGCCAAATTTTTTTGACGATTCTTTTATATATCCTTCCTCGTCAGTATTCGGGTCTGGCAAATCCTCAACAAATGCATATTCATAATTCCACGCGTCTGCGATTACACCTGAATCAGTGGGGATAAATCTACGTCCCATTTTATTATATGTTTCATTATTTGAATAACGGCCAATTTGTACGAATACATTCTGTCTTCTGTCGTAAGAAAATATTGTGATGCGAAAGTTAGTTGGTACTTTTTTCCCCCCATAATAATTGCTAATGTACTTTGAAATATAGCTATTCGTAAAATTGCTATATTTATTTTCGACAGAGTTTAGTTCGCTTTTGGTGTCTTTTTCCCTTTTAAACATAGTTATAAAAAGTATTATCGAAAATAAAGACGTAAGCGTTACTATCGTTATGTTTTCGGGTGAATATACATTCGATTTGATATAGGGTACGATGCTTATTGCACTTTGTAAAATATAGACTAAAGAACCATAATGCGGTGCAAGCCGTTCGAAAAAGTATCCGAACGGCTTTTTAAGAAATTTTTTCCTCATTGATTTTGAAATCATATTATCCTCCCAATGATGTCTTTATGTAAATTAAGATTGTTTCTCTGTAAGGCAAATTGCTGAATGCAAACCTCACTCTTTATCAAAAGTACTTTGCATATAGATTCTGCAATAAGTTAAACTGACTCTTCATTACGGTTCTAAAAGCATAACCGCAATCTTATTTTGCGTTATATAAACTTACACACACTGAATCGAGATAATCTCAATTTCTTCCTCACTTTTAAGACTTTCTAGAAGTCATGAATTTTTTAGTTGCAAGATTCGTCATCGAAAATTAGTGATGGAGCTGTCTCACGATTCAGGTCGTTACTGCTTAAAACCCAAAAAGACTTGTTTCCCTATTCCTGTCATCAATATACCAACAACCATTTCTAGTCGCAAGTACTTTTTCATACACTCTTTGACAAAAATTTTCCCAAACCTATTGCCTTTGCCAGGGGAAATGATTAGTTTGCGTCAGGCCATACGAAAATTGGCCGATCAAATTGGGGTGTCGCCAAGTGGTAAGGCAGCGGATTTTGATTCCGCCATTCCCAGGTTCGAATCCTGGCACCCCAGCCACAGCCACGGGCTGACTGACCGCACGGCGGCAGCGACCCTCACGGGCTGACCGACCGCACGGCGGCAGCGACCCTCACGGGCTGACTGACCGCACGGCGGCAGCGTCGATCAATAAAAATCGCTCAATAAAGATTTTTCATTCCCTCAATTTAAAAAAGTTGCTTACGGCTCGCGGCGGCACGTTTCCGCTTGTAACCTGATACGTCATAGGTTACAGTGTTAAAATGATTATCCGATTTCGCCATCGCGGTTTAAAATTGTTATATGACTCCGGCGATCATCGTTTGCTGCAACCGCAATTGGCGGCAAAAATTTCGCGCATTTTGGCGCGTTTAGATGTGATCGAGACTCCCCAAGATATGGATTTGCCGGGCTATTATTTGCACAAATTATCGGGTGACCTGAAAAATTTTTGGTCGGTACGGGTTACCGGCAATTGGCGCATTATTTTCCAAGTCACCGAAGACGGGATCGATCAGGTTGATTTAACCGATTATCATTAATCCATTTTCATAAGGAGATGTTACATGCCCATGAAAAACCCACCCCATCCTGGATATGCGGTTGCCGAGGATTGCCTGGCTCCGCTCGGCCTGACCTTGACCAAGGCTGCCGCAATATTGGGCATAAGCCGCAAACAACTTTCCGCGATTGTCAATGGACGGGCGGGCATCTCGCCGGAAATGGCGATCAGGCTTGACAAAGCCTTTGGCGGCGGCGCCCAAACCTGGCACCAACTCCAGGCCCATTATGATTTTGCCCAGGCAAGCCTTCATGCCGACCAGATCAATGTCGCAAGATATGTCGCTTAAGGAAGGTCTGTATTGGTACCAAAAACAAAAAAAGTGGCATTTGCGAGCGGTTGCATCGCAACCGCGAAGCAATCCAGTAACATCCTGAAATTGCTAGATTTTTCTGGATTGCTTCGCGGTTGCGATGCAACCGCTCGCAAATGCCACTTTTTTTGTTTCTGAGACTTATTCAGAGTTTCCTTAACAATGCCTATTTTAGGTTATTAGAACGAGTTGCGCCTTGCCATATCGCCGTTGCTCGCATGAGGTAAAATTTTGTGAAACCGCCCAATTCATAACCATATCGGCTTCGCGCCGCGACGCTTCGGCAATTAGAAAAAAAGGCTTTTTCAGCCAATCGGTTTCCAACCAGGCCGCCAGGCTCGGCACCAGCAACCCTTGGTCATAAGGCGGATCAAAAAATGCCACCGTGGCAGGGGCGGCGGCGAAACCAGGCGGTATTTTGGGCGGTTTAGCGGCATCGCCCTGGTGTAAAATGAAACCACCGGAGTCATTTAACCCTAGCTTGGTAAGGTTGGCGCGGGTTAAGGACACATCGCGGTCGCACCAGATTATGTGACCAAAGCCGCGTGATGCCGCCTCGATCCCCATCGCGCCGGTACCGCAACACACATCCAAAAACCGCATTTTGGCGAGGTCTCCCGAACCCAATTCGCCCGCGCCAAACTCACCGCCCTCAACTCGGCTGAAAATCATATTAAAAACCGCCGCCCGCACCATTTCGGCGGTTGGGCGCACCGACAAATCCGCCGCCGTTTGCAGCAACCGCCCTTTATGTTGTCCGGCCAGCACGCGAATCATTTTTTGTTCAAGCCCAGGCTGCGAATTTGGTGGGTGGAAATTTCGTCGATTTCGCCAGGGGCCAGCATCCCCAATTGAAAGGGGCCATAAGAAACGCGGATAAGCCGCGTCACCTGCCCGCCCAAAAATTCGATGATTTTGCGGATTTCGCGGTTTTTGCCCTCGGTCAAGGTGAGGGTGAGCCAGCAATTATCGCCGCGCTCGGAATCCAACCCGGCCTGAACGGCACCATATTTCACCCCGTCAATCTCGATGCCTTGGGCCAGGGCCGCCAATTTGTCCGGCGCAATTTTGCCAAACACGCGGGCGCGATACACACGCTTCCAGCCCTTGGCGGGCAATTCCAGGCCACGCGCCAATTCGCCATCATTGGTCAGCAAGATCAAGCCTTCCGAGGTAAAATCCAATCGCCCCACCGACACCACGCGCGGCAATGATTGGGGGAGAATTTCAAACAAAGTGGGGCGGCCTTCGGGATCACGATGAGTGATCATGACATTGCGGGGTTTATGGCACCGCCACAAGCGGGTAGCCTCGGCGGCGGCCACCGCTTGCCCATCGACGGTGATATATTCATCGCCGCGCAAAACCAAAGCCGGTGACTCCAACACCACGCCATTGACCATGACTCGCCCCGAAAAAATCATTTTCTCGACATCACGGCGCGACGCCACCCCCGCCCGCGCCAGGATTTTGGCGATGCGCTCGCCGCCCGTGGCCGGAAGTGTCGCCGCTTCTTGGGCAGATTTTTTCCGAGTTGCGGGGGTTTCTGGGGGGGCAGAATCGCCGGGGCCAGGTTTTTTGGGCGGCGCGGATTTACGGATGATTTGCAGCCGCTCCCCCTGGCGTGGCGGGTTTTTTTTCACGTCGGCGCGGGTTTTTTGGTTGGTTTTTATCATTTATGGTTCCTGTAATTTGCCGCATGAGCGATTAATTCGGTAAAAATCGCGCGATCGAGGTCGGTGATAAAGAATTCCGGATGCCATTCGATCCCGAAACAATAGAGGCGGCCTGGTACCTCGAAACCCTCAATCACCCCATCTGGGGCGACGGCATTGACGATAACGCCAGGCGGCAAAGTTTTGACCGCTTGGTGATGGGCGGAATTGACCGCCACCGCATGTTTATCGACGATGCCAACCGCCGCCGCCCATTCGTAAAGCCGCGTGCCAGGTGTCAAGGCCACGACATGCCCAGGTTGGTCGCGCGGATTGGGTTGTTCATGCGCCAAAGCCTGGGGAACTTCGTCAGGAATATGTTGGATCAGCGTCCCGCCCAATGCCACCGTCAGCAATTGCTCGCCACCGCATATCCCCAAAATCGGCAGGTCAGCCGCCAAAGCCCCCTGCAGCATCGCCAGTTCAAATTGGCTGCGGCGGTCTTTGGTCACCACCGTGGCATGGCGGCTGGTTGCGCCAAACCAAGTAGGATCAACATCAAAGGCTCCGCCGGTGATCACCAAGCCATCGATCAGGGCCAAATAATCCGCGACCAGTTTGGGTTCATGCGGCAAGGGCAAGGGAATGCCGCCTTGCGCCGCCACCGCCCCGCTATAATTTTCCCGTAACGCATAAAAATCGAATTTGGAATATTTTCCCGCCGCGCCAGTCTCGCTATCGAGGGTTATCCCGATCACGGGTCGGTGGCTTGACCAGGGGGGTGGCTCGCGGCGTTGATTGGGGTCGGATATTGGCATCATCAAAACAAACTTTGCACCAGGTGACAGCACCCTATCTCTACGCCAAAGCATTTGGGATAACAAGGGTGAGCGGGGTTAGGAGTTATTATTGCCAAAAAAAGAGCGTCAAATAGAAAGAGCGGCAAAAAAGGGAGCGTCATTACCCGCCACATTATCCGTTTACGGATAATGTGAGTCG
>JASGCR010000069.1 GCA_030054015.1 Candidatus Symbiobacter sp.
GGGGGGGATAGAAAAGCCAGAATTTTTGTTAAAAAATTCTTGGCTTTTCTTGGGGGGGTTGGTGCAATATGTTGATTATGCTAATAGATTCTCAACACCACCAACCCCCCCAAGCTCCGCTAAGGGCTTCGCCCTAAGCGTCGCTATCCCCCCCTTCCTAAGCAGGAAGGGGGGGTCATAAAGGCGAATTTTCAAGGACACGGGGTATATCCTTGACGCCAAGGCGCAATTTTGGCGAAGCTCGGTTTTGACCAAAAATTCCCCTCTGCTGGTAGTTTACCATGATTGATCTGGCCCCTGAAACTGTTCGCCCGACGCTGCGCAAAGTCACCCGCGGGGGTTTGGCGATGATCATATTTTGCGCCCTTGCTATTTTTTATCTCAGTTACAATTTAGTGGTGGGGGATCGCGGGATACTGGCCTGGCTTAGATTAAGGGGGGAAATCGACAAGGCACAATTAACCTTGCAGTTGCTTAAAACCGAAAAGTTGAATATCGAGAAAAAAGTAAACGCGCTGCATCCCGAAAATTTAGACCCTGATATGCTAGAAGAGAGGGTCAGGGCGGTACTCGGTTTGGGACGACCGCAAGAGACGGTCATTTTATTGCGCCGCAATGAAAGCCACCCGCCAATTATCGATAACAGCAAAGCCATTCATATTAACAACAAATGACAAAAATCGGGCTGGGCTTGACCAGGTTCTGATTTTGCATCAGCGAATATATTCTTGGTAAAGTTCTGGCGACGCAATATATTTCATTAATATCTTGGCGGCTAAACTGACACTTGCTAATCACGAATCAATATGATTTTGTTGCGACCAGACGGGCTTGCAAGCGGGTCTTGGCGGGCTGTTGTTACACTGATAGATATATTCTATGGCTTGATCGATTTTTTTGGAGGTTCTGATGGTACAAAAGGCGCGTAGCCTCTCTCCAACCAACCAACGGGCAAGTGGCGCAAATGGAAATTCGCGCATCAATGCCAAAAATGCCGATGAATCCTTGCATTCGCCCGCAATTTTGTTGGAACGTTATCGCTCCATGCTGCTGATCCGGCGGTTCGAGGAAAAAGCCGGGCAACTTTACGGCATGGGGGCGATTGGCGGATTTTGCCACCTTTATATCGGCCAGGAAGCGGTGGTAACGGGTATCCAGGCCGCTCTTATCCCTGGCGATTCCATCATAACCTCATACCGTGATCACGGTCATATGATTGCCACCGGCATGGATGCCAAGGGGGTGATGGCCGAACTCACGGGCCGCCGCGATGGCTATTCCCACGGCAAAGGCGGTTCCATGCACATGTTCAGCCGCGAAAAGGGATTTTTCGGCGGTCATGGCATTGTCGGGGCGCAGGTGCCGCTGGGTACCGGTCTGGCTTTTGCCCATAAATACCGCGAAGATGGGCATGTATGCGTGACCTATTTTGGCGATGGGGCCTCGAACCAGGGCCAGATTTACGAAGCGATGAATATGGCATCGCTTTGGAAAGTGCCGCAAATTTTCGTGATTGAAAATAACCGCTACGGCATGGGTACCGCCGTCGCCCGCATCGCCGCCGGCACCAAATTATACAAACGCGGCGAAGGCTTTGGCATCCCAGGTCGCACCGTGAATGGCATGGATGTGACCGAAGTCGAACAGGCGGCGCGTGAGGCGGTATCTGCCGCGCGGAAAGGCCAAGGCCCCTATATCTTGGAAATGGAAACCTATCGCTATCGCGGCCATTCCATGTCCGACCCCGCCAAATATCGCAGCAAGGAAGAGGTCGCCGACATGCGCGATCATCACGACCCCATCAACCACGTCGCCAAATTATTGGAACAGGCCGGGGTGGATGAGGAAAAATTAAAAGCAATCGATAACGAAGTCAAAGCGATCTGCTCAGATGCGGCGGAATTCGCTCTGGCCAGCCCGGAACCCGATGCTTCCGAGCTTTGGACTGACGTTTTGGTGGAGGCGTAAAAGTGGCAACCCAAATCTTAATGCCGGCATTATCCCCGACCATGACGGAGGGGAAATTATCTAAATGGCTTAAAAACCAAGGCGACACGGTCAAATCCGGCGATGTCATTGCCGAAATCGAAACCGACAAGGCGACGATGGAGGTCGAGGCCGTCGATGAGGGGATTTTGCGGCAAATTTTGGTGCCGGCTGGCACCGAAGGCGTGGCGGTGAATACCCCCATTGCCGTGGTCGGCGAAGCCAATGAAGATATTTCCGCTTTGGCGGCGGGAGGTAAAGCGGGGGGGGCGAAACCCAGCCCGTCAAAGATGGCGGCAGCCTCAACCCAAGAACCGGTTGCGGCGGCAAAACCCGTGGCGGTAACCAGTTCCATTCCCCAAGAAACCGAATATGCTGGAAAAACCGAGAAAAAAACCGTGCGCGAGGCCTTGCGCGATGCCATGGCCGAGGAAATGCGCCGCGACCCCTCGGTATTTCTGATGGGCGAAGAAGTCGCACAATATCAAGGCGCGTACAAAGTCAGCCAGGGCTTGTTGGATGAATTTGGTGCGAAGCGGGTGATTGACGCGCCCATATCGGAAATGGGTTTTGCCGGTTTGGGGGTGGGGGCGGCTTTGTCTGGCCTGCGCCCGATCATCGAATTCATGACCTTTAACTTTGCCATGCAGGCCTTAGACCAAATCATCAACTCCGCCGCCAAGACTTTGTACATGTCGGGCGGGCAGATGGGGGCCCCCATCGTGTTCCGTGGCCCTAACGGGGCGGCGTCGCGCGTGGCGGCACAGCACAGCCAATGCTACGCCTCGTGGTATGCCCATTGTCCGGGTTTGAAAGTGGTGGCACCTTATTCCGCCGCCGATGCCAAGGGTTTGTTAAAATCCGCCATACGCGACCCCAATCCGGTGATTTTCCTGGAACATGAAATATTATACGGCGCGTCATTTGAGGTACCGACCGATCCCGATTATGTCGTGCCAATTGGGCGGGCGCGGGTGGCGCGGCGCGGGCGCGATGTGACCATCACGGCCTTTTCCTATTCGGTGAAAACCGCGTTGGAAGCGGCGGAACTTTTAGCCGCCGAGGGGATTGAGGCGGAAGTGATTGATCTGCGTTCAATTCGCCCGCTTGACGTTGCCACGATTGTCGAATCGGTGAAACGCACCAACCGCCTGGTCACGGTCGAAGAAGGTTGGGGCTTCGCCGGCATTGGCGGCGAAGTGGCGATGCAGGTGATCGAACATGCGTTTGATTATCTCGACGCGCCGCCAGTGCGGGTCTGCGGGGCCGATGTTCCCTTGCCTTATGCCGCGAATCTTGAGAAACTCGCTTTGCCGCAACCCGCCGGTGTGTTTTCCGCAGTGAAAGCGGTGATGTATCGGTAAAGATGTCATTCTGAGCGTCGCCGTAGTTGCCCTGCGACAGCAGGGCTTACGAAGGCAAGCGAAGAATCCAGAAAAATCCAGAAAATATAACGGTTCCTGGCTTTTTCTGGATTCTTCGGTAAGAAATGTTACCCGCGCTAAAGCGCGGACATTTCTAACCTCAGAATGACAATTATTTGGACTTAATCAGACTTTCCTAAGGAAGGGGAGGTCAGTTTCTTTCTAGTTTTTGCGGCAATACTTGTTCTTTCTTGGAACCAAACATGGAAAAAAACCAAAATCTGGAAATTGTCTATGTTTTAACCAATCCCGCCATGCCGGAATTGGTTAAAATTGGTCGAACTTCAAGAAGCGATTTAAGGAAAAGGATAAACGATCTTAATTCCACCAGCGTACCCTTCCCGTTTAAGATTGAGTTTTCGTGTAATGTTGAGGATTCGCGTTCGGTTGAATCGGCATTATTTACCGCTTTTGCGCCGCAACGGGTGAATCCGAAACGCGAATTTTTTAAGATTATTCCAGAGCAAGCGATTGCGATCTTAAAATTGTTGCATGTCGAGGAATCAACCGAAGAATTAACCGCGATAGCCGATGAATCAATTGATGAGGATGAAAAACAAGCGGTTGAAAAATTTATCTTGCGGCGACCGGCTTTGGATTTTGCTCTCATGGAAATTCCGGTTGGCAGTAAATTGCGATTCAAAACCGATGCGGCGATAGAATGTGAAGTGTATGATGCACGAAAAGTGGTCTATAATGGTGAAGTATCTTCTTTGACAAAACTTACGACACAATTGCTCAATCGGGAATATGCGGTTCAACCAACACCCTATTGGACTTACAACGGCAAAAATTTGTTGGATATTTACAATGAAACATTTACGACTGAGGTATGAAATTAAAAAATTTAAACTTGTACAATCCGTGTCTTAGAAAATTCACATTTATGACCCCCCCTTCCTGCTTAGGAAGGGGGGGATAGAAAAGCTTAGAATTTTTTGCTTAAAAAATTCTAAGCTTTTCTTGGGGGGGTTGGTGTCATAGGTTGATAGTGATATATGATCTTTACGATCACCAACCCCCCCGACCTCCGCTTGGCGGCAAGCCGCCAAGCGGAGGTTTCCCCCCCTTCCTAAGCAGGAAGGGGGGGTCATCGTGCGGATTCTTTTGGAAACAGAGTATATCTTTTATTTAATAAAAATCTTCTGGAGTACCCACCATGCCGATCGAAATCTTAATGCCCGCCCTGTCCCCGACCATGACGGAAGGAAATATCGCCAAATGGCTTAAACGCGAGGGCGACAAAGTCAAATCCGGCGATGTTATGCTGGAAATCGAAACCGACAAGGCCACGATGGAGGTCGAATCCGTCGATGACGGGGTGATCGGCAAAATCCTGTACGGCGATGGCAGCAAAAATGTCAAAGTCAACCAACGCATCGGCGTGATCTTAAAATCGGGCGAAACTGCGGCGGATATTGACAAATTTTCTCCCCCCAAAACCGCAACGGCACCAACCCCAACCAACGCCCCCACACCCGCCAAAGCCGCCACCGCAATTGCCGCGGCAACCACTCCGGCAACCAGCGGCGGCGGAGGCTCCGCCTCGATTGGAGGAGGCACCGCCTCAAGAATCATGGTATCGCCCCTGGCGAAACGCATGGCGACGGAGGCCGGCATCGACCTGGCCAAAGTCACCGGCACCGGGCCACATGGCCGCATCGTCAAATCCGACATTGAATCCTTCCCATCCGGCGGCGGCAAAGGCGCGTCCCCCGCCAAGGCAGCCCCACAACCCGGTATATTGGATGCGTTCGAACTCATCCCGCATTCATCCATGCGCAAAACCATCGCCAAACGACTGACCGAATCCAAACGCGACATTCCCCATTTTTATTTGTCGCAAGATTTGGATATTGGTGCATTAATGTCGGCGCGGGCGCGGTTGAACGCCAATGCGCCCATTGCAAATGAAAAGGGCGGCGACAAAGCCCCCGCTTATAAATTATCGGTCAATGATTTCATTATCAAAGCCGTGGCGATGGCCCTGGCCAAAATGCCCGATGTCAATGCCGCTTGGTCGGATGACGGCATGATGAAATTCCAATCGGTGGATGTTGCGGTCGCGGTGGCACTGCCCAATAACGGCCTTATTACCCCCATCGTACGCGCGGCGGATCAAAAATCGCTATCGGTTATTTCCAATGAAATCAAGGAACTCGCCAAACGCGCCCGCGACGGCAAATTAAAACCGCATGAATATCAAGGCGGCGGTTTTTCGGTGTCGAATTTAGGCATGTATGGCATCGACCAATTCACCCCCATCATCAACCCGCCGCAAAGCTGTATCATGGGGGTCGGGGCAGGGCTTGAAAAACCGGTGGTGCGCGGCGGCAAAATCGAGGTCGCCACCGTGATGAATGTAACGCTCGCCTGTGATCACCGCGTCGTCGATGGGGCGTTGGGAGCCGATTTCATGAAGTTGTTCAAGGCATTTATCGAAGAGCCGGTGATGATGCTGGTATAAATGACCGCGCGGCGGCACCGACCGCACGGCGGCACCGACCGCACGGCGGGTGCGATTCGTTTTTCGGTCGCTTTCGTTGCGACATTACGCGAAATAGCAAAAAAAGGGGATTGTTAAGGGTGAAACCCTTAACGCTTTTTCTTTGGGGTGTGGGGGGAACCCCCATTTTCCGCCTCAGGCAACAAAAAACTTTCGGTCTCCGCGCCTTTCTTTTGGCGAAACGCATGTTTTTTATGCGTTTCGCAGGCGCGTGAATTAACCTTTATAGGTTGACCGTTAAAAAGGTATTTACTCTGTTTCCAAATGATTTCCGCTTTATGCCCCCCCTTCCTTAAGGAATAATCCCCCAGGAGGATTGGGCTCCTTAAAATGCGGCGGGTAATGACGCTCTTATTTGTGCGGCGACGGGCGTGACGCGCTGCCGCCAGGCGGCTTAATTTGCGTCAGACAGTCTTAGGCCATTGCTTGACACTGGCAAGATGACAATGGTTGCGCTATGACCAATATCACCAGCATTTAGAGTATTGAGATTAAACAAGGACTTGCCATAAGTCTCATTGTCTTTATAGGTGACTTCAAACCTGGTATTATAGACACCCTTAGTTGAATCATACGTGACCGTCGGGGTTGAAATATCCATGGTTGAAACCGAAACACCCGAATAGCCAAAAACCGAGACCGATTTAGGCGCAATATCGGTTGTTACGACCGTAACCTTGGTCAAAGGTTTGCTTGCCGATGGTGTAACCGAAACGTTCAAAGGTTTGATATCAACCGGTGGAATATAGGCGGGAATCGGTGCCGCACGTGGAGCCTCAGCAACTGGTTTCACCGGAGAAGGCGCGGGCGCGGGGGTTTCAGCAACTGGTTTCACCGGTGCTGGTTTCACCGGAGCAGGTGCAGGTGCAGGTGCAGGTGCTTCAGCAACCGGTTTCACCGGTGCTGGTTTCGGGTTTGATGGGGTCACAACAACCGGATTGGACGAAACGGGTGGAATCGAAGGCGCCGGTGCGTTATTGATAGATACATCCCCAGTGAAGGAGAGGTTTATCGGTTTGGGGGCGTTAACTGTACCGCCGTGAATGTTGAAAACTTCAGCCTTACCGGCGGAACTATTGTGCAAACCATTTACGCTTGCTTCCAATAATGCGCCTTGGTTAATATTGATCTCATTGGCCGACAAATTGCCATATTCCACGCCGGTAACCGTGATATTTCCGTATACGACATTTTTACGGTTCAATTTTATGTAGCCGTTTTGATTAATATTAATCAAATTATCGGCAACAATATTTTTGAAGTACATACCAGTAAATGAATAATCGCCGGCAATGAAGTTCTTAAATATCGAGTTAGAATCTTCACGGAATCTGGCGTTCACCATATGATGTTGGGTAATATAAACATCTTTGGCATGAATCGAACCCGTGGCATAAATTCCATAGGTGTTCTCCCAATATAATTGCCCAGAATCATTTCCGCCGACGATATGATCCTTTACATCGTTCTTGACATTGATTGATAATTTATTACCAACCTCAAGATCGGAACCAATATACATATGATAGGCATGGTAATCATTCTTGCCTACATAGCCATAGCCACCCACTGGATTTACCGTAATATCTAAATTGCCAGTTGCCACAATTTTGCGGAATCCGTTCATCGTTAGAATATCTGTGGTAATTTTGGTATTTTCTGCGTCAAGGGTAAGAATATCGGGATGGTCATGGCCGTCTTCATAAATACCCTTTTCGACACCGACAAAATAAGCCGAAATATTAATGTCCCCCTTACCTGCACCGTCTTCGGCCGCGCTGGTATCAATATTACCAGCAACGCTGACAAGGCCGTAATGATCGCCTGATGCCGTTAAATAGACAGTGCCTTTGCTCCGCACCAGCGATTTGGCACTTAATGTTCCATGGTTGTAAACTTCGCCTCGAATATTACCACCATTACCGGTAGCAATTAGTCTTATCTCGCCCCCTTCGGTCGAAATTTTGCCAGAATTAGCAGCAACTAGATATAAAGTTCTATTATGCGGCAAATTGTCCGCATTGTTCAATTCAAATTGCATCAAACCATCGCCAGTAAAATCGATGGTAAAACTTTCGGTGCCACCCAAAGTAACAGATCCCAATCGTGCCGAAATATAGCCCGTTTGTTCATTATGTACTTCTTTGGCGAAAATGCCAATCACGCCATGATCGGCAGCAATAATTTCACCGCGCAAGGTAATTTTGGCGAAACCATGATGATTATTGATCATGTTGTCCCAATCTTCAGCCGTATCTGGAGCGGATGTTAATTTCCCCCCGCGCATAAAATCATTAGCGTTAATTGTCGAGGTAGAGGCGACGAAATTTTGCGCCGAAACTTTGCTGCCAACATCAAAAACCAACCCATTTTTATTGACAAGATAGAGAGTGCCATTTGATGTGACCGTGCCTTGAATCAGCGACGGATTATAATCTGAAATCGTGTTCAGGGTCGCGCCATTATTCGGCACCCTAAAGGTGACACCTTCACGCGGGCCGACATTGAAACTTTGCCAATTAATCGCGGCGCGATTGCTCGCTTGGTTAATGGTGACTTCGTTATCAAATTTTGCCGTGGCCGAGGTTGAATAAGATATTGTCGCTTCCCCACCGACAACCGCGCCGCCGCGCGGTATCGATGGCCCTTTATTGATGACCACGCCACCACGGGGGGCCGCCATCGCGCGGTCAAGTGCCGACGTGCCAAGCAAAGCAACGGTCAAAGCCGTTCCTGCGATTAATTTATTGCGTAAATTATGCATGATTTATCCCTCCATAAAATTAGCTCACATCAAGCGAAATAAGGAAAAATTAAACCCACCATCTTTATCACACGAATCATACTACAAAAGCAAGAATATTTTGTCAAATATTGTTTTACTGTAAAATTCAGGGGGTCGCTGACGCAAACTCATTGAGAAAATGGTTTTAAAAATAATTTCGCCTCTTCCCAAACCGATCAAACCCCGCTCCACCCCCCCGGCAACATTAAAAATATTTAATGAAAAAAGGCTTGCGCTGGGATTCACGCTGTGATTTATTAGGCATGTTTGCGATATAGTGAAAATAGCACCCAAAAATTAACCTAACCATCCAACCGAAAACGAAATCATTGATTTGTATGAATGACAGCGACAACGTGATTTAAGGAAGGCCAGAACAAGTCCTAAAAAAGGGAGCGTCATTACCCGCCGGACTGCAAGCGGGAATCCGCTTGCAGTCC
>JASGCR010000070.1:0-611 GCA_030054015.1 Candidatus Symbiobacter sp.
CTTCGGTTTCCCCCCCTTCCTAAGCAGGAAGGGGGGGTCAGTACGACTTAATCAGGCCTTTCCTAAACAGGAAGGGGGGCCATAAAGCGGAATTCATTTGGAAACAAAGTATATCATGAATTTTTCTCCGTTAATTTTGATGGCGTCTTTAGGAAAGCCTTTTTCTGATGACAGTTTGGCGGCGACGGTGACATTGGCGAAATCCTTGGGGATTAATGCCAAACCCAGCGACGAGAAGGAACGACCGCCGGTGCATTTATTTACCATTGCCCGCATTTTTGGCTCCAGTTTCGGGATGCCCAATCCCGGCCTCATGCCTAATAAACGTGAATGGCAAGAACAACATGATTTGCTCGCGGCGGCGCAAAAATCATTGAAAAAATCGGGGGTGGCGGCCTCCGCCCTGGTGGTTTCGTCGCGCAACCCGATCAAACGCATCATCGCCGAAGCCAAACATGTCAATGCCACCCATTTGGTGATCGAGGCTCCGCCGCGTAAACACTGGCTCATAGCCCATTTATTCTGGGATCAGCAAGCCTATGCCATTGGCAAACGGGCGCAAAAATTGGGGATTGAGGTGAGGTTGGTGACGGCGTAAAGCGGCAAAAAGG
>JASGCR010000070.1:711-936 GCA_030054015.1 Candidatus Symbiobacter sp.
GTGAGCGGCAAAAAGGGTGAGCGGCAAAAAGGGTGAGCGGCAAAAAGGGTGAGCGGCAAAAAGGGTGAGCGTCATTACCCGCCGGACTGCAAGCGGATTTCCGCTTGCAGTCCGAGTCGGGTAATCCCCCAGGAGTTTTAAGGAATAATACTCCTGGGGGATTACCCGACTCACAATATCCGTGTTCCACGGATATTGTGGCGGGTAATGACGCTCTTCCTTTTT
>JASGCR010000070.1:1036-9056 GCA_030054015.1 Candidatus Symbiobacter sp.
GCCGCTCTTTTGTCCGCGCGGCGGGTAATGACGCTCTTCCTTTTTGCCGCTCTTTTGTCCGCGCGGCGGGTAATGACGCTCTTCCTTTTTGCCGCTCTTTGTTGAGTAAGGTTTAGTTAACCACAAACCACCTGTCATTGCGAACAAATTTGGGTTATAATCCTGGCAAGCCTACAATATCCCCAACCCATCGGCGAATAACAAAGGAGTTCCCCCCCATGCCCGTACAAAAATTCAAAGTTGAAGGCATGACCTGCGATGGCTGTGCCTTAAGTCTCCGCAAAGCGATTGACAGCCGCGATGCCTCGCTCACCGTCAAAATCGATTTTAAGTCTGGCGTGGTGGCGGTGTTGCTGCCGGATCATGGCGCATTGCCGGTCACCAGCAAAAACTCGGAAAGATTGGCGCAACTCATTGCCGATGCGGCTTCGGAAATTGGCTTTAACTATGTAGGCGTTCATGAACCCGCCTGATGCCGCCCGGCCCGATGCCGCCCCGCCTGATGCCGCCCGGCCCGATGCCGCCCCGCCTGATGCCGCCCGGCCTGATGCCGCATCGCCCCAAGGCCAGGATCGGTGGTCACCGACCTGGCTGGCCGCGCATCCGCCTATTATGCGCTTTGCCCCCTCCCCCACCGGATATTTGCATATTGGTGGGGCGAGGACGGCTTTGTTTAATTGGCTGCTCGCCAAACATTATGGCGGCAAATTTTACCTGCGGATTGAGGATACGGATCGGGAGCGATCAACCACTCCCGCCATTACCGCGATTATCGAGGCGATGCGCTGGTTGCAATTGGATTATGACGGCGAGATCGTCTATCAATTCGCCCGCGCCGCCCGCCATGCCGCAATCGCCCGCCATTTATTAACGACCGGCGGGGCGTATCGTTGTTTTGCAACCCCAGAAGAACTGGCGGAATTGCGGGCGGCGCAACAGGCCGCCAAAAAACCCACCCGCTATGACGGGCGGTGGCGCGACCGCGACCCGTCCGAGGCCGCGCCCGATGCGCCCTATGTCATTCGCCTCCGCGCCCCGCAAACCGGGGCGACGACGCTGCATGACCGCGTCCAAGGCACGGTCACGGTCGAAAATGCGCAAATGGATGACATGGTGTTGCTGCGCGCCGATGGTACCCCGACTTATATGCTGGCGGTGGTGGTCGATGATCATGATATGGGCATCACCCATGTCATGCGCGGCGATGACCATTTTACCAATTCATTCCGCCAGACGCAATTATACCAAGCCCTGGGGTGGGAGGTGCCGGCATTTGCCCATATTCCCCTCATTCACGGAGCCGATGGGGCGAAATTATCCAAACGCCACGGGGCTTTGGCGGTCGATGAGTGGCGGGTCATGGGCTATCTGCCCGAAGCCCTGGGCAATTACCTGGTACGTTTGGGTTGGAGCCACGGCGATGCCGAGATTTTCACCCGCGCCGAGGCCGTGGCCTGGTTCGATGGCTCGCATTTGGGCAAATCCGCGGCGCGTTTTGACCGCGTGAAATTGGATTCGCTTAATGCGCATTATATCAAAAATTCCGATGATGCGGATTTGGTGGCGTTGATTTCTCCCGCTATGGCGGCGAGATTGGAACGGGATTTAACCGACCCGGAGATGTCGCGTTTAACCCGGGGCATGGGCGGGTTGAAAGCCCGTGCCAAAACTTTGGTCGAACTTTCTGACCTGGCCTGGTTTTATGTCGCGCCTTTGCCGTTGCATTTCAGCGAAAAAGCCCAAGCGATTCTGGCGGCGAAACCCGATTTTACCGCCGCAATTATGGCGGATGTGGGGGGGGTCATAAATGAGCTGGTCACCGCGCGGGCGGATTGGCGGCATGATGTCATCGAAGGCAAAATCCGCGCCTATATTGAGGCCCAGGGCTATAAATTGGGAGATGTTGCCTCGATTTTACGCGTGGCCTTAACCGGTTCTCATATTTCACCCCCGATTTTCGAGGTCATCGAGGTCTTGGGAGAATCTGAGACTTTGGCAAGAATCAACCATGCTATCGGATTCTTAGGAAAGGTCTGAAAAGGTTCAAGTACGTTCCTTCATTGCCGCCGCGCACCTCAAGAGCGTCATTACCCGCCGGACTGCAAGCGGATTTCCGCTTGCAGTCCGAGTCGGGGCCTGTCCCCCGCCCGTGACGTAAGTCACGGGTCGGGGGAAAGCCCCCAGGAGTTTTGAGGGACAATACTCCTGGGGATTACCCGCCACAATATCCGTGTTCCACGGATATTGTGGCGGGTAATGACGCTCCCTTTTTTTAGACTTATTAAGACTTTCCTTTGGGAAGGTCTGAACAAGTCCAAAAAAGGACAAGTTTAAAAATTATAAAAAAACCGCTTGACAATCGGTAAAATACATCGGATGGTTGATGTATCGTGGTTAATAATTAATCGATCATAACGCCATGATGATGGTCATCAAAATCTTTACACCCCCTGAATCGGAGGAAAATATGAAATTTCGTGTTTTAATGTCGGGGATTGCCCTGACCGCTTTGGTTGTCACCGCGGGTCTGGTTGCGTGGAGCCAGGCCAGGGCCGAGGGCAAGATGATTGTTGGCTTGGTGACCAAAACCAATGTCAACCCGTTTTTCGTGAAAATGCGTGAAGGGGCTGAGGCCGAGGCCAAAAAAAGCGGCGTGGAACTTCGCGCCTTTGCCGGTAAATATGATGGCGACAATCAATCCCAAGTCGAAGCGATTGAAAACCTGGTCGCGGCGGGTGCCAAAGGCATTTTGGTGGTTCCCAGCGACTCGGCCGCCCTGGTCCCTACCGTTAAAAAAGCCCGCGATGCCGGGGTGTTGGTGATTACGCTTGACACCCCGCTTGACCCCATCACGGCGGCGGATGCGACCTTTGCCACCGACAATTTCAAAGCCGGACAATTAATCGGCGAATGGGCGAAAGCGACGCTGGGGGCCAAGGCCGCCACCGCCAAAATCGCCATGCTTGATCTCAACCCCAACCAAATCAGCGTCGATGTCTTGCGCCATAATGGGTTCCTGACCGGTTTTGGCATCAAAGTCGATGAGCCCAAACGCAAAAAAGGCGGCGATAATGATCCCCGCATCGTCGGCAGTGAAACCAGCAATGGGGCCGAAGATGCTGGTCGCACCGCCATGGAAAAATTACTCCAAAAAGACCCGAACATTAACCTGGTTTACGCCATCAATGAACCCGCCGCCGCCGGTGCTTATGCCGCATTGAAAGCGGCCGGCAAAGAAAAGGGCGTGTTGGTGGTTGCGGTTGATGGCGGCTGTAATGGCGTGAAAAACGTCCAGGCCGGGGTGATTGGCGCGACCTCGCAACAATATCCGTTGCTCATGGCCGCAAAAGGCATTGCCGCAATTGTCGAATTTGCCAAATCCGGCAAGAAACCGGCATCTAGCCCCGGCCTCGATTTCTTTGATACCGGCGTCAATCTGGTAACCGACCGCCCGGCCAAAGGGGTGAATTCGATTTCGACCAAAGAAGGCATGAATAAATGCTGGGGCTAGGTGGCCCTGGTGGTACTTATTCGGAGTTTCCTTAGGGAAAGTCTGAATAAGTCCCCTTTTGCCAAAAGAACGGCGCATTTGCGAGCGGCGCAGCCGCGAAGCAATCCAGAAAAATCGAGCAATTTCAAGATGTTACTGGATTGCTTCGCGGGCGAAGCCGCCCGCTCGCAAATGCCATTTCTTTTGTTTCTGGGACTTACTCAGACTTTCCTTAGAGACTGATTCAAAATTGAGAATCATATTATGATACTTAGAGATGCGTCTTTCCCCGCCGCCGCATTTATGCGGCGGTCGGGGAATCCATCTGCTCGAAATGTCTATTTCGAGCAAAAAATTTGATTTTTGACGCGCCGACGCGCGTCAAAGCTGGATTCCCTTCTCGCTTGCTAACGCAAGCGGCGGGTGAAGACGCACTTACTAAACTTTTAATAATTATCGCACAGGCTCTTAAGGAAAGTCCGAGTCAGTGCGACACGTTGCCGCGTTAGGAATTAATCATGGTCAAAACCTCAGCCGACGCAAATATTATCGATAATTTTTTTCGCACCTCGCCGATATGGCGGCTTAAATTATTTTTGCACAATCGGCCAACCCTCATCCCGGCGATGGTCTTGATTCTCGCTATTGCTGTATTCTCCTTGCTGGTGGGCGAGCGATTTTTTGCCGCCAATAATTTTTCCCTGATCATCCAACAAGTCACCATTATCGGCATATTGGGCGTGGCACAAACCCTGGTCGTCTTGACCGCCGGCATTGATTTGTCGGTGGGAGCGATCATGGTCTTGACCTCGGTGGTGATGGGAAAATTAGCCATTAGCTATGGGGTTGATGGGGGGGTGGCGATAATCGCCGGAATCATGCTGGCCGGGTTGTGTGGGGCCGTGAATGGCGTGTTGATCACCAGGTTACGGCTGCCGCCCTTTATCGTCACGCTCGGTACCTGGAGTATATTTTACGCCCTCAATACCTGGTATTCCGACAGCCAAACCATCCGTGGCGATGACATTGAAAGCACGGCCCCGATTTTGGGATTTTTGGGCATTCCTTATCAATTTTTCGGGGCCAGACCAACTTTGGGTGCCACCTTTATGATCTTGCTGTTTGGAATATTTGCCTATGTTTTGGCGCGAACGGCCTGGGGGCGGCATCTTCATGCGGTGGGGGATGATGTCGAGGCGGCGCGGCTGGCCGGAATCAATGCGGATCGGGTGATTATTTCGGCCTATATCATGTCGGGCATCATTGCCGGCTTAGCGGCCTGGGCTTTGATAGGGAGAATTGGCGCGGTCAGCCCCACCGCCGGCGAACATGATAACCTGAACTCATTAACGGCGGTGGTGATTGGCGGCACCAGCCTGTTTGGCGGGCGGGGGGCGATATTTGGCACGTTGCTGGGGGCATTAATTGTCGGAGTGTTCCGCGACGGGCTGGCCTTGTGGGGCGTGCATGTTTTGTGGCAAGAATTTACCATCGGCATATTGATCATTGTCGCGGTGGCGATTGACCAGGGCTTGCGGAGGTTGGCGTCATGAGCCAAGACAATATTCCCAACGGCGCGGTTGCGCATGAGACCCCGCCAGTCTTGTCCGCCAAGGGTTTGACCAAAAAATGGGGACAAGTGGTGGCGATGGATGCGGCCGATTTCGACCTTTATCCCAACGAGATATTGGCGGTGATTGGCGATAACGGAGCCGGCAAAACCACTTTGATCAAGGCCTTGTGCGGGGCGGTGCAGCCGGATGGCGGCGAGATTCGCCTGGATGGTAGGGTGGTGCATTTTGCCTCGCCGCAGCAAGCCAGGGCGCATGGGATTGAAACCGTGTACCAAAATTTGGCTCTATCCCCGGCGTTGTCGATTGCCGATAATATGTTTTTGGGCCGCGAGCTGCGCAAATCCGGCGCGTTGGGCAAAATATTCCGCATGTTGGATCGCCGCGAAATGCAGCGCGTCGCCCGCCGCAAATTGGATGATTTGGGACTCATGACCATCCAAAATATCGGCGCACGGGTGGAATCGCTGTCGGGCGGGCAACGCCAAGGTGTCGCCATCGCCCGCGCCGCCGCTTTTGGCAGCCGGGTCATCATTATGGACGAGCCGACCGCCGCCCTGGGGGTCAAAGAATCGCGCAAAGTATTGGAATTGATTTTGGATGTCAAACGCAAACATGTGCCGATTGTGCTCATCAGCCACAACATGCCGCATGTGTTTGAAATTGCCGACCGCATCCATATCCACCGTTTGGGCCGCCGCCATGCGGTGGTGCGACCGTCGCAAATATCCATGTCGGATGCCGTGGCGATCATGACCGGGGCGATGCAACCGCCGCCAATAGTTTAGGCATCACTATTATTACTATACCATTATTTAGGAGGCGAAATGTTTAGTTTTAATAAACGCGATTTAAATTTGTTGACTACACCTATTACTTTGGAGATTCCATTGTACCAACGTTCATATGCGTGGACATTGAATGAACAATGGAAGCCATTGTGGGAGGATATTAAAAACATTTATGAATCAGCATCTTTGGGTGATGGCAAAACCACTCAACATTTTTTTGGAACAATCATATTGCAACATGAAGCCCGTGATGCAGGAGAAGGGCAAAAATTTTTGGTCATAGACGGTCAACAAAGACTTACAACCATCCAAATTTTTATTGCTGCATTCCGGGATGTGCGCGAGTCCTTATTTTATTCTAACGTTGATAATAAAAGTTCAAGTTTCGTGAGCTCAAATAATTATTTAATTAATCACGAAACCTACAACAGAAAGGCTGAGCCAAAATTACGACCTTCAAAACGAGACACAGAATTATTTAATATGATAATTAAAGAAGGCATCCTGTCGCCATTAATTTCTGATATTTTGAAAGATGAAAACAATTCCGTATTAACAAAATTTTTTACTTACGATGAATTGTTGCCAGGTGAAAAATCCAGTGTAACAAAAAAAATAAGCGAGGTTTTCAAAAGCAATTCATCCTTAATTGTTGCCTATTGTTATTTTTACTGGCAAATTAAAAGTTACTTTGCAGAACGTAAACTAGAAGAAAAACAAGTGCAAAAATTCTGGGATTTATTTATTGGTGGGTTTGAATTTGCTTCAATTGAGTTAGCAAAAGATTCGGACCCGCAAGTGATATTTGAGTGTATAAATGGACGAGGCGTTCCATTATTAGCGATAGACTTAATAAAGAACCATATTTTCCTAAAAACGTCAAAAACTGATCACGATTTAGATCAGCTTTATGAAAAATATTGGTCAAAGTTTAACGAAGACATTTGGTCAGAAGATACGCGAATCGGACGGTTCAAAATCCCATTTGCCGACGTTTTTTTATTGCATTACTTAACAAGTTACAACATTCCAAATTTAAAGGT
Source organism: Candidatus Symbiobacter sp. (assembly GCA_030054015.1). Lineage (GTDB taxonomy): Bacteria > Pseudomonadota > Alphaproteobacteria > Elsterales > Elsteraceae > JASGCR01. The sequence goes on from JASGCR010000070.1 coordinate 7,932, forward strand.
GGAGCGACTTTTTAATCACTATATTCATTGGACAGAAAATGATAATTTTCCGTTCAAGCACAATATAGAGCAAGAAATGGCAGATGTTGTCAATAATAGTGAATATTATAAACTATTAATAACGGGATCGGAAAATAACGATGTCCCATTTTATAATTTTCTTAGACGTTTTGATCACTCAACCCCTTTTCCTCTTTTAATGTTACTCAACCGACTTAAGATAGAAAAGGAACAATTTTCGGCGATTTGCCAAATGTTAGAGTCGTTTTTAATACGACGTTTTATTTGCGGAATGCCCAGCCAAGGTCTCAATCATCTATTTATTTACTTAATAAATCATATCTCAGGTTCTAAAACTGAACCAACGGCAACTGAACTTACCAGCGTCATCCATAACAGCACTAATAAAGCATGGGCGTGGATTAGTGACGAAGATTTTAAACAAGCCTGGATTGAAAATAAATTATACAAACGCAGCAATTCAAATCAGGTTCTTTATATTTTATCGCAAATAAATGACAAGATGTCAAATCTGCCCGACCCTCAATTACGAGACTCTACGGTTAGCTATAAGCTTAACAATCCCTCAGTCGAGCATATTTTACCGCAAGAATGGGAAGAAAACTGGGAGTTATCTGATAATACTCAAGAAAATCGTGCCAAACGCGATGCCGCTTTACAAACTATTGGCAATTTGACAATCATAAGCGGCAAGTTAAATACGTTTGCCTCTAATAAAAACTGGCAAACAAAGAAAGATTCATTGCAAAGGAACTCACAATTAAAGATAAATGATTTTGAAAGATATTCACAATGGGATGAAAATTCGATATCAGAACGCGCTAAGGACTTGTTTGATTATGCCCAAAAAATATGGAAATTTTGGCCTAACCTTAGAGCCTGATTCAAAATTATCGTTGTGTAAAATCAAGAGGTTAGAGAAAACAAGAAATTCCCCCATTCCCGCCGCGCCTGCTTGGGCGCGGCGGGAATGAGGGATTGATGTTAAATGTTGAAAACCTCCGTCTACTAACCCTTTGTTTTATTTGACAATAATTTTCGCACAGGCTCTAAGGAAGGTCTGAATAAGTCGTACTGACCCCCCCTTCCTGCTTAGGAAGGGGG
>JASGCR010000071.1 GCA_030054015.1 Candidatus Symbiobacter sp.
CTTTTCTATCCCCCCCTTCCTAAGCAGGAAGGGGGGGTCAGAGATTATTTTTTGATTTATCCAGACCTTCCTTAGGGGGAGGTCATCGTCAATTGCCGCGTTGCCGCTTTGTAAAGAAATTGGTGGTTTAATGGCCGGATTAAATCCGATGTGATGTTGGGTTGGATCATTGAGGCCAAAATGTCGATACTGCCTAATTTCTTAACTCCCAAAGCGGCGACCATGCCGCCCGGCGATGACGAGGGGGCGCATGACCGCAACGCGCTCCTGATTTTAACCGAAGAGGTCGCCGCCGCTGCGGGCGAGACCGAAAGGCCGCCCACCGACGCGGCAATCACTCCCGCGCCCACCACCGAACTTAGAATTTTGCATTTGGATGGCGAGGAATTTTTTTGCCGCGGTTTTCGCCAAGCCTTGGGTTGCTATCTTGAGACCGAATTGCCGCCAGGTGACGGGGGGCTTGGCGCGATTAAATCCGAGATTATGTCCGTAAGCACCCTTGCCGCGGCTGAAAATATCCTGGCGGCGGGGCCTAAGATTGATCTCATGGTGGTTGAGATGCGCCTGCTCAGCAAAAATTTATTTGAAGCTTTGCGGGCCTGGCGGCTGGGTTATCCCGGCATGAAATTGGTGATTCTAAGCAGTACCGAGCAGCGTTCGCTGATATTAACCGCTTTGGATGCTGGTATTCACGGCTTTATTGCCAAAAATGGCACCGCCCAGGAAATTTGCGCCGCGATGGGCTCGGTGTTGGCGGGGCAGATTTTTATCCCCAAAAATTTTGCCGAAGTCGCAGATTCGTTTGCAAAAATGGCGATTTACGACGCGCATGAGCCGCGCGAGGCCGCTGCCAAGGATTGGCTGGATTTGCCCCCGCAAAGCAGCCCCGATGAGCAATTGTCACCCGGCGCGGCCAGGCAGATGCGGGAAAAATTGGGACAATCCGCCAGCCTACCGGATCATTATGCCGAGCAACCGCATAATTTTGCCCAGATCACGCCGAAACAACGCGATATATTATTGCGCTTGATCGCCGGGCAAACGTCAGAGATGATCGCCAAAGAATTGGGCCTGGCCGATGCCACGATTGCGGTGCATATGTCAGCGATTATGCGATTTTTAGGGGCGCGCCAGGAGACGCACCAGGAGGCACCCCAGGATTATGGGCCTGGGCAAACGCCCCGACCAAATGACGGGTCGGGGCTGGATTTTTTCCCCAATTCCGGATAATTGTCCCTGGCCGCGCCACCTTCTGTGTGAATCGCTCTTGACGTTGGGACAAATACATCTTAATTCTGGGACGCAAATTTGGTGCGTTGGTAAATTATGGTCGCGGGGCGTGGCTCAGCCCGGTAGAGCGCCTGCTTTGGGAGCAGGATGTCGGAGGTTCGAATCCTCTCGCCCCGACCAATTAAAATTCGCCCAATTAAAATTTGACAAATTAAACATCGGCGAATTAAACATCGGCGGATTAATCACCGACCAATTTAATTTATACCAATTAAACCTCGACCAAAAATAAAGATCGGAGAAAATTATGGTGCAAGCCGTTCGGATTATCAAATCGGGCAAATCGGCCATGCAATCCGGCCGTGGCCGTCGTGACACTTGGCTGGTGCAATTTGAATCGGCAAGCCCCAACCGGCCTGACCGCTTGATCGGTTGGAGCAGCAGCAGCGACACCGCACCCCAGGTGAAATTGCGCTTCACTCAATTGCAACATGCGCTCGATTATGCTATCAAAAATGGCTATAGTTACACGATTTGCGACGAAATCACTCCCGCCTTCCAACCCAAAAGCTATGCCGAGAATTTCCGCAGTGATCGGGTAAGGGGTTAGGCATTATCAGCCAACAGAAAGCAGAGGATTTTTTTATGGCACGTTTTTTATATATCGATAATTCCAATGTTTGGATCGAGGGGATGCGGTGGGCGGCGGTTTATGCTGGCCTGGCCCCGGATATTTGGTATGCGGGCGACCGGAAAATCACCGATCCCAATTGGCGTCTCGATTTCGGGAAATTGTTGTTGGCGATCAATGGTGACCCAAAAGACATTAAACGGGCGGTTCTTTTTGGCTCGCGGCCACCGCCGAATGACAGTTTATGGCAATCGGCGCAACGCCAGGGCTATGAAACGGTTATATATGACCGCAATCGTTCTAACCAAGAAAAGCAAGTCGATGCCGCCATCGTTGCCACCGTTATCGAGGATTCTTATGAGAAAATGGATGTCTCTCAGGATGAAATAATTTTGGTGGCCGGCGACAGCGATTATGTGCCGATGATTGAGAAATTGCGCAAACGCGGATTTCGTGTCAAATTGGTATTTTGGTCCCATGCTTCGCGCGAATTAATTGCCGCGGCCAGCGAATTTAAGGAATTAAACCCGTTTTTAGATGATATAAATTACAATAAAAGCAATAATTTGGGTTCGTAAATTCTGTCCATCATCCGGCCCCGTAGCTCAACTGGATAGAGCACCGGCCTTCTAAGCCGGGGGTTGCAGGTTCGATTCCTGCCGGGGTCGCCAATTTTTTACATTGTTTGCTAGATGAAGGGTTGGTTAAGTTATTTTAGGTGTCATTCTGAACGTCGCCGCACTAGGTTTTTGCGCTTGCAAAAACCTTAGTAAGGCAAGTCTTTAGCTGCGAGCCGTAGGCGAAGCAGGCAGAATCCAGAAAGATTCAGAAAATTCAACGGATTCTGGCATTTCTGGATTCTTCGGTAAGAACGTTTAGCCGCGCGAAACGCGCGGAACGTTCTAACCTCAGAATGACAATCGGGGGAATTGTCATGAAGTACCAAAACGCCGCCGTCTATATCATGGCAAGCAAACGCAATGGTACAATTTATGTTGGCGTGACGAATGACTTGCCCAGGCGGGTGAGTGAACATCGGCAAGGTTTAATTGCTGGCTTTACACAAAAATATGGTTGTAAAATTTTGGTGTGGTATGAATCGCAGGAAGACATGCCGCAATTAATCTCGCGCGAAAAAATGATCAAAGGCTGGACTAGGCGGCGGAAACTTGCGCTGATCGAAGAGGCTAATCCCGAATGGCGCGATTTATATTTTGATTTAATTGCATTGTAATTGTCATTCTGAACGTCGCCGCACTAGGTTTTTGCGCTTGCAAAAACCTTAGTAAGGCAAGTGAAGAATCCAGAAAAACTGAGAAAGTATAACGGTTTCTGGCATCTTCTGGATTCTTCGGTAAGAAATGTTATCCGCGCTAAAGCGCGGACATTTCTAACCTCAGAATGACAAGTGCATAAGAAAAATCTTGTGTTGCATGGTCAAACACTGCTAATATATTATAGTTGGGTAACAACTGCTTGTACAACGATTGGTAAGGATGCCGTAATTTGCCTTAGGCATCACGATGACGGTCATCGCTGTGCTATCACCAAGCGATTAGGGGTGCAAAATGCAATATATTACCTATTTTGACGCACAACGGGCTGCAGTGCTGATGCGGGAAATTACCGGGATAACCTATCTTCCCGTTCTAGACAAAACAGGAGCATATGATTTGCGAAGCAATCTATCCTACCCGATTGCGCCACGCGCCACGGATTCGGCTTTTCATGCCAAATCGATTGTGCCAGCCAACCCCAATGACCAGGCGCAGAATCAACCGGCGGCAAGCCAGCGGGCGGTAACCCCGTCCCCGAACCCATATGACGCAAAACTTGCGCCAGCAAACCCGCCGGCACAAGGCCAGGCTGTCAAAGCCCAGGCCGTTAGAGCCCAGGTTGGTCAGGCGGATCAACCAAACCTTTACATCCCGCCGCCGCCGCCCTTTGCGCCCATTACCGTGCCGCCTTTGCCGGTGGTGACAGCGGGGCCAAGCGCGTTAAATGGCGCAACCGGGGTTGGTTCTTATCCTGCTTCGCCACAGCCTGCGCCGCCAGTGGGGCGGGTGGCCGTGCCGGTGGCGTTTCCGCAATACCAGGCCGGTGGGGGTGCGTCCGGGGAGGGTGCTGGTACCGCATCGGCATCGGCTCAGCCGCAGGTTCAATTTCCGCTAACGCCATCCCCCGGCAGTGGGACTATTGCCTCGACACCTGGATTTACCACGGCGAACAATAATGTCTCGGCAAGTTCCAGGATCGGCCTCATCGTGGATGTTTCTCTGGGTTAATAATTTTATGGGGCATAAGGTGGATCAAGTGATGCCGAGGAAAAATCTAATTAATGGCAAATCAGACCAGAATCTCTTTGGCACGGACGGTATTCGCGGGCGGGTCAATTTGGCCCCGATGACACCGGTAAATGTGTTGGAAATTGCCCAAGCCGTGGCGCATTATTTCCAAGGCAAAAGGCATCACCAATATGTGAAGGGGAAGGCGGGGAAATTTAGCAAACGCCCGTCGGGCGACGACCACCGACCCTTGGCTGTGATTGGCAAAGACACGCGTCTGTCGGGTTATATGTTAGAGCCGGCCTTGACTTCCGGCCTGGTCTCGGTCGGGATGGATGTCGTATTATTGGGGCCATTGCCGACACCAGGCGTGGCCATGCTGACCCGTTCCTTGCGGGCCGATTTGGGCATCATGCTCTCGGCATCACATAACCCCCATCAAGATAATGGGATTAAATTATTTGGCCCGGATGGTAATAAATTATCCGATGCGGTCGAGGCCGAACTTGCGGCCTTAATCAGCGAACACCCCAAACACCAAGCGGCGGATTATTTGGCGGCCCCGGAGAATTTGGGGCGGGCGCGGCGGCTTGATGATGCGGGGGGGCGCTATATTGAATTTGTGAAAGCCAGTTTTCCGCGCGGTATGCGGCTGGATGGCTTAAAAATCGTGATTGATTGTGCCAATGGGGCGGCTTATCGCGTTGCGCCGCGGATTTTGTGGGAATTGGGAGCGGATATTATTCCCTTAGCGGTGTCGCCCGACGGTCTTAACATTAATGCCAAATGTGGATCGACCGACATCACCAATTTGTCGCAAGAAGTGGTGGCGAATCGCGCCGATTTGGGATTGGCTTTGGACGGCGATGCGGATCGCTTGATCGTGGTCGATGAAACCGGGGCCAAAATTGATGGCGACCAGATCATGGCCTTGATCGCCAGCCATTATAACGGGCGGAGTTTGCTGACCGGCGGTGGGGTGGTATCGACCGTCATGTCGAATTTGGGTTTCGAGCATTATTTGCGCGGCATTGGCCTCGATTTGATTCGGGTCAAAGTGGGCGACCGCAATGTGGTTGAGGCCATGCGCCAGGGCGGCTATAACCTGGGCGGCGAACCATCCGGCCATATTATTTTATCGGATTATGCGACCACCGGCGACGGCATGGTGGCGGCCCTGCAATTTTTGGCCTGTTTGCAAAATACCAAAATCCCAGCCAGCCAATTATCCAAAGTCTATCAACCTTTTCCCCAGATTCACCAGGCAATTAATTATCAGCGCGACCGCGATCCGTTGCAAATGCCAGGGGTGCAAGACCGCATCGATGCCATGGTGGCCGGACTTGGCACCAAAGGCCGCGCCGTCATCCGGAAATCCGGCACCGAACCCGTGATCCGCGTGATGGTTGAGGGCGAAAATGAAAATGATGCCCGCAGCCTAGTCGCCGATATTGCCGCGGTGATCGCCGGCGCGGCCTAGCGGTATGCGTTTTTTAGGAAGGTATGAATAAGTCGTACTGACCCCCCTTCCTGCTTAGGAAGGGGGGGAAACCGAAGCTTGGCGGCTTGCCGCCTAGCTTCGGTCGGGGGGGTTGGTGATTGCAGAAATTTAATTAGAATCAATGCCTTGCACCAACCCCCCCAAGAAAAGCTAGAATTTTTTTAGCAAAAAATTCTAGCTTTTCTATCCCCCCCTTCCTAAGCAGGAAGGGGGGGTCAGTGTCTTTTGCTACTAATTCAGACCTTCCCTAAGAAACAAAAAAGGAATCATCCATGCGTAAAAATAAATTCTACCGTAAATTATTGCTGAGTTCGGGCGTGGCATTGGGGGTGGCGGGCTGGCCCAGCCAACCCGTTAGCGCGGCACCGACCGGTGGGGTGGTCACCCAGGGTGTGGGCAACATCTCCACCGAAGGTGCGACCACCAACATCACCCAAACCACGCCGCGCGCCGTGATTAATTGGCAAAAATTTGAGGTAGCGGGCCATGAGAGCGTGCGCTTTATGGTGCCGGAAAATGGTGCGACTCTGAATGAGATCACAGCAGGCGCAACCCACATATTGGGCCAGGTGACATCGAATGGGACGCTCTATTTCGTCAATCAAAATGGCTTTGTGTTTGGGCCAAATTCGAGCGTGACCGCCAAAAATCTCGTGGTGGCGAGCCAAAGTTTTGATAACGCTAAATTCATGGCGACCCCTGAGGGCGAAGCCCAGCAAATTAACCCGCCACAATTTCCCACCGCGATTATCGCGCTTCAAGGTAAGATTAATGTGGCGGATCACGGGGTGGTCGCTATTTATGGCCCCCATATCACGACCAGCCAATCTGCCAGCATTACCGCCAATTATGGTGCCGTGACCCTGGCGGCGGGGCAGGTCAAAAAAATTAACCTTACGCAGGGGGGGTTGACCGGTTTTGCCTTTGACGATGCTAAATTTCCCACCACCCTTCGCCAGGATGGGGTCATTCGGGCCGCGGGCGGTTATGTGGCTGTGGTGGCGACTGGGGCGGCGGGGTTGTTCAATGCCCAAATCGATCATAATGGCACCCTAGACACGTCCCCGCCGGAAGGACAAGAACATAACCAGGGACAGGGCGGCGGTACGATCACGGTTATCGCCACGCATGGCGCGGCGCATATCCAAAATGGTTGGGTGAATACCGGCGCAAATGGTACATTTATGTATCACCAGGATCAACCCAAAGCCGATATTGTGGTGGATGATAACTTCCTTAAACGGATTAATTTTGCGTCGGGGATGAATCTAGACCTGTCGGCGGGCTATGGCGTGATCATTGCCGCCAAAATATGGGGCGGCGATGCCACGCGCCTGGTGCTTCGGGCCGGCCAGGGGATATTGGTCAATGACACCATCGAGGTAGGTAGCCTTAATGCGACATCCTATTTTTTCCGCGCCAATCACCTCGTGACGGTGGGGGCGGGGGGTTTATCCGTCACCACATCCGGCGAAAATTGGAGCAAAAACGGCGCATCCTCCGCCGGTATCGTCTTTAGCATCGACCAGGAAAGATATAAATTCGGACTCAAAACCCAAAATGGCGGCAATATTAAACTTACCGCCAATAATGGCGGGCGGGTGCTGTTAAATAATGACGTGTTAGCCCATGACGTAACGATAACCGGCGGCGGCATCGGTCTTTACGGCGTGGTCGATGTCAAAGGCGATATTACCCTTCATGCCGTGAATAAGGGCAATATTTGGGTCAATGATATTATCGGCGGCAATAATATCTCCGCCATTGCCGATCACGGCATGATCGATTTCCGCGGCAAAGTCACAGCCATGAACCGCGATGGCTTAAGCGGTAATGTTTATGCCGAGGTTAAAGCCGGCCGCGGTGCGATAATTTTTGCCGACGAGGTTTTTCTGACCAATATGCAGGCAGTGAACGATTTTGGCGCGATATTATTTGCCAAGCAGATCCAAAGCTATGATCGGTCGCATCTGCCCAATAAAATCCAGGCGACATCAAAGGGGTTGGTGAAATTTTTCGCCGCCGCCAAGGTGCGCGAGGACGGGCTGTTTGATGTCAATGCCGGATTTTTTCAATATACCACCGTCAATGCGGATAATGCCAATATCAGGGTGGTGATTAGCGATTGGAATAATTCCCGCACCGTTAATATTGATGCTTGGGATTCTTATTATGTTTATAATGGCTCGAAAACCTGCATGAGTCACCATGCTTGTACCAAATTTAATTATGCGAGCATCCCGTCCCAATTCGTCACTTTTTTCATGGGGGGGCCATTGAAAATTGTCGCGCTCGATATTGATGATCGCCTGTCATTTGATCATGCGCAATCGGCTTATTTTAAGGCACCAGCCGGAATTGACATCTATACCCACATCACCGCGAAGAATTTTACGTTATCGAGCCTGCATAATCGGTTTATGTATAATTCAACCCTTGAGCCGATGGCGGGCGGCACGATCAGCCTCACCGAATATGACGAATTCCATCTGACCAACCAATTGCTGGATCGCTTTGTCAATTCCACCACCGAAGGTATTAGCAAAGTTAATTTGGTCATTGCCTCGTACAGTGATTTATTCATCGATACCGGGATTCACGCCGGTAAGGGCAAAAATGTGACGCTTGAGGGGCGCAGAATTGCGATTAATGCCGACCTGAACAGCGATGGCGGCAAAATTTTTCTGGTCTATAACCGCCAGGTTGCCAAAAACGATTATCTGTACTCGAATTACCACGTGCTGGATACACGGCCGGTCACGGCGATTTTGGATGATCAATCTTACCGGCATCTCAAGCCCTTTGCCGCGACCGATATTGACATCACCTCTTATGGCAATTTGACGGTCACGGGCGAGAGCAAATATTTTGATTCGGCGAATGTGACGGTGTATAATCACGGGGTTTTACGCTTTGACGGCGCGTTTATCGGCAAAAACCATCTGAATGTGGGGGATGAGTTTCACGGGCATTAGGATAATTCTTGCTAAAGGAACCTCCGAACAAGTAGCAAAAGTCACTGACCCCCCCTTCCTAAGGAGAGTCTGAATAAGTCCTAAAAACAAAAAAATGGCATTTGCGAGCGGTTGCATCGCAACCGCGAAGCAATCCAGTAGCATCCTGAAATTGCTAGATTTTTCTGGATAAGCGATGCGGCTTCGCCGCTCGCAAATGCGCGGCTCTTTTGGCAAAAAAGTGACTTGTTCGGAGGTTCCCTAAGGAAGGTCTGATTAAGTCGAAAATTTATTTACCCCCCCTTCCTGCTTAGGAAGGGGGGGGATAGAAAAGCCAGAATTTTTGTTAAAAAATTCTTGGCTTTTCTTGGGG
>JASGCR010000072.1 GCA_030054015.1 Candidatus Symbiobacter sp.
GCCAAGCGCGGCGACGCTCAGAATGACACTCCGACTACTTATTCAGACCTTCCTTGAGAAGGGGGGGTAAATCAATTTTCGACTTTTTCGGACTATTTTGCCGAGTTGGTTGCATAATTGGAAAAATTAAGCACAATGGCGGTGCCGAGAGAGAGGGGATGCTATGCGCGATGCTATGGAGAGAGGGAAAAAAATTTGCTGACAGAAAACAGGACTTCATCCGATTTTCGCCATCAGGTGAAAATTTTTGCCGATGACGATGTCATGCCGCTCGATTGCGGGGCGGGGCTTGCCGCTTTGGGCGTGGCCTATCGCACTTATGGTCACCTGAACGCGGCGCGTAACAATGCGATTTTGGTCTGTCATGCCTTGACCGGCGATCAATATGTGGCCGAGACCCATCCCTTGACCGGCAAGCCGGGCTGGTGGGAAAGTTTGATTGGCCCAGGCCGCATGTTGGACACGAATCGTTATTTCGTGATTTGCAGCAATGTCTTGGGCAGTTGTATGGGGACGAGTGGCCCGGGCAGCCTTAATCCCCAAACCGGCCAGGTTTATGGGCTGGATTTTCCGGTCATTACGATTGGTGATATGGTGCGGGCGCAGAAAAAACTGATCGATGCGTTGGGCATTGCCCAGCTTTTTGCCGTGATAGGCGGCTCGATGGGGGGGATGCAGGTGCTGGAATGGGCGGCAAGTTACCCGGACAGCGTCTTTGCGGCGGTACCTATTGCCACCGCCTCGCGTCATTCGGCGCAAAACATCGCCTTTCACGAGGTTGGTCGCCAAGCCATCATGGCCGATCCCGATTGGCGCGGCGGCAAATACCAGGAACAAGGCGTGATCCCGCGGCGTGGTTTGGCGGTGGCACGTATGGCCGCCCATGTCACCTATATGTCCGAGGGGGCCCTGCATGAAAAATTTGGTCGGGCCTTGCAACAAGGCGACCGGCCTTCTTATCACTTTGCCGCCGATTTCCAGGTGGAATCTTATTTGCACCACCAGGGGTCGAGTTTTGTCGAAAGATTTGATGCCAATTCTTATCTCTATCTGACTCGCGCCATGGATTATTTTGATCTTGCGGCGGCGCATGGCGGCAATTTGGCGGCGGCTTTTTCCGGCAGCAAGACCCGGTTTTGCGTGGTATCTTTTACGAGCGACTGGCTGTTTCCGACCCCAGAGTCACGCGCCTTGGTCAAAGCGTTGAACGCGGTGGCCGGCAATGTCAGTTTTGTCGAAATTGACAGCGATCGCGGCCATGATTCATTTTTGCTCGATCTGCCGGAATTTGACAAAATTCTGCAGGGCTTTATCGAAGGCTGTGCCAGCATCCGCGGCCTGGCACCAGGCGACAACAGCCAGGGGGGGATGCCCAGACATGGCGAATAAAGAAAGAAAAGAAAAAATCAGGTTGCGGCGCGACTTGGTGCAAATTGCCGCCTTGGTCGAACACGGGGCGCGGGTGCTGGATATTGGCTGTGGCGATGGGGCCTTGCTGGAATATTTGGCGAGCCAATGCCGCGTCGATGGCCGCGGCATGGAATTGTCCCAGGCCGGGGTGAATGCCTGTGTCGGGCGGGGTTTGTCGGTGGTGCAGGGCGATGCCGATCTCGATTTGGCGTCTTATCCCAGCCAGGGGTTTGACTATGCGATTTTAAGCCAAACCCTCCAGGCCACCAAACATCCCGACCGCGTTTTGGCCGAATTGGTGCGGATAGGGCGGCGGGCGATCGTCTCCTTGCCCAATTTTGGGCAATGGCGGATACGGGCGCAACTTTTGGGACGCGGGCGGATGCCGCGCACCCTGACTTTGGGCTATGAATGGTATAATACGCCCAATATTCATCTTTGTACCTTGGGGGATTTTTTTGATCTGTGCCGCCAGCAGGGGATCAGAGTCGAAAGATTTATCCCCTGTCACCGCGATGGCCGGGCGATTTTTCCGTCTTTGTCGGGCTTTGCGGGTGTTGCCAATCTCATTGCCGACCAAGCGGTGTTTGTTTTGACCTCCGAGGCAGGTCATCGCCCATGATGCGGTTGATTTTTCTGATTTTTCTTATGGTGAGCGGGGTGCCGGTTCAGGCCGCATCGCAAAAATATTTTCGCATCGGGGCGGCGGCGGCGGGGAGCGCGAATTATGCCCTGGCTTTGACGGTGGCGGCACGCTTAAGCGGCCAATTGTCCAAATCATCTACGCCTCTGATTGCCCTGGTCGAACCAATCGCCAGCCCGACCGAGCGGATCAGCAAATTGCACAGCCGCGCCTTGGATGCGGTGGTGATCGATTCGGCGGAATTTTTTGCCTTAAAACCAGGCCCTGAGGCAAAGGGGGCGGCCAAAGCGACCCCTTCGACCCCGCCGACCCCGTCGACCCCGCCGACCAATCCCAAATTTATCGCCGCCTCCGCTTGGTTCGGATTGCGCAGTTTGGCGAATTTGGCCACGCTTCCCATCCACATCATCGTCAACGCCGCCAACCCGCGCCCTATGCGGCGCAGCGACGCGCTGCGTGGCCGCAATTTTCTGACCATTGGTCACGACCAGGCCGAGATGGCTCTTTTAAATCAAATTTTTGCCGCTTATCGCCCCGTGCCGGGCCAGTCCGCGCCTAAATTTGCCGCGCCTAAATTTGCTCCGCCCGCCCCGCCGCAACCGCAAACTGAGGCGGGCGTGGCAGGCGATGTCGCCAAAAGCGGGGATGTCGCCAAAGGCGGTGACCAGCTTGATCCGTCATTTGAAATTTCCGCCCAGCACTTGCGGGCGTTGCAGAATTTACCAGTCTGGTCAGACGGCAAGGGTCTGGCGGGGGATAAATCCGTGCTGATGCCCCAGGGTAAAAACGATGCCAAAAAATTTAACCAATCCATCGCTGATTTAATCGCCGGAAAATGGGATGCGGTGGTGGCGGTGGGGCCTTTGCCCCTGGCGGATTTGGCGGCGGCGGCGCGTCAATACCCGCTTGGGTTGGTTGCGATGCCGCGTCTGCCGTCACCGGCGACGGGTTTGACCAAAGCGGTGACGCCGACGGTGATTGCGGGCAAACATTACAATGGCGGAGAGGACACGCCGAGTTTCGCCCTCACGGTGAATTTGGTGGTCTCGGCCCGGATGCCATCCGTCACCGCCGATGCGGTGATGCGGGCTTTGTGGCCGTATGGTGTTGTGGCCGCCAAACCCGATGACGGCGATGCGGGTGAAAAAAACCTGCCGATATTGAATGTCGCCCAGGCCAGGTATGGGTTTTTCTTGCCGGCTCACCCGGCGGCGGCGCGTTATTTTAAGGAAAATCTGCCTCAATAAACTTCATCCGTTTTTTTGCCAAAAGAGCCGCGCCTGAACAAGTCCTAAAAAAGGAGCGTCATTACCCGCAGATTTTTGCCGCGAAGCGGCATAAATCTGTCGGGTAATCCCCCAGGAGGATTATTCCCAAAATGCCTGGGGGATTACCCAACTCGCGCTGTCCGTTATTCACGGACAGCGCGGTGGGTAATGACGTTCTCTTTTTGCCGCTCTTGGTCGTGCGAAGCCGCCCGCTCGCAAATGCCATTTTTTTTGCTTTTTGGACTTGTTCGGAGGTTCCTATAGGAAGGTCTGAATAAGTCGAGAAACGCTTATGACCCCCCCCTTCCTGCTTAGGAAGGGGGGGGTCAGTACGACTTGTTCATACCATCCTATAGAAAATTCACTCCACCAACGCGGCTTGATGGTGCGGCGTGGTGGTGTGCTGGTGTTTATCGCGGCCAAGCAAATATTTATGCCGTACCACCCGCGGCACATTGGCAATGTCCATTTGCCAAGCCGCCAATAAAAATTGGGTCCCCAAAATAATCGGCAAAGCCCCGAACATCACCGTACCCGCCGTGGCCTCGATTTTGCGGCTGACTGCATTGATAAATTCGTACGTACCAAAACCCACGCCAAATACCCATAATGGTAAACCCAGCAATATTCCGACCGAGACTTCGTTAAAATCGCGCAGGAAATAACTGTATAAAATGCGTTTACCGGCGTTACGGGCATGACCCCATAAAAACGAGCCAAAAATGCGGGAAATGCGCAAAGAACTGGATTCTGTGCCGTATTTTGCCTTCATCGGCATGTCCATAACCACGGCGCGGGCCACGTACAAACGAAACAACATGTCGGATTCAAAAAAATAACGCTTGGCGATTTTATCGAGCGGTAACTCCGCCAAAATCGCGCGGTGAATCGCGGTAAACCCGTTGGTGGGGTCAAAAATCGAATAATATCCCGAAGAAAGTTTGGTCATAAACGACAATATAATATTTCCAAACAGGCGGATTTTTGGCATGGATTGCAGGTCATCCATGGCGTAAAAGCGGTTGCCTTTGACGTAATCAGCTTTTTCGTTCAAAATCGGGGCAATCATTGGCGCAATCAGGTCGGGTGACATTTGCCCATCGCCATCAATTTTGATCATCACTGTCATATCATCGGCCAAGGCGGCGCGATAGCCCGTTACCATCGCCCCGCCCACGCCTTGGTTGATGGCGTGACGGATGAGGCGGATGCGGGGATCGTGCATCATGGCCGTCCGGATCACCGAAACACTGTCATCCGGGCTTTGGTCATCGACGCAATAAATGCGGCTGACCCAGGGCGGAATCGCCGCCAAAACCTGGGCGATTTCGGACTCAACCCGATAACAGGGGATAATCACCGCAATGGGGTGCGATTCAAGCGTCAGGTCTGGGTTCATGAATGGCCTCGGTGCCGCAACTTAAGCCCAGGGCCAAAGGGGAGGTTTTTTGGCCAGAATTTCCGCAAATAGGATAAAATATCCCGCAACAAACAAACCAGACCGCCCACCATCACGATGGTGGTGGGAATTTGGGCAACCACCATGTAACGCGGAAAAGCTGGCTCCATCATACAGGTACAGAATATATAGGCAATGGTGGTAAGGCCAGTTAGGGCCAGGGCGGCATAGTCATTACGCCGGGGCCGCCACAGCACCATGAACACCAGAACCAATGTCATGATCGTCATCGGCAATAAGAAATTGATATTGCCCAGCCAACCATTCCCCACATAAATTTCGGCGATTAAATATCCCGACAAGACATGGAGAAAATAATCAATCGGATGGTTGGCAATGATCTTGAGGGCGGTTGTGCGCATGAGACGTTCTTTGGCGACGGAATCAAGCGTGATCTTTTCCCCATTCTCGCTGCGGGCATTCTTTTCAGCGATGAGATCATTCATAGCATGTTCAATCCCACGCATATCGGAGGTGTAATCATGCATGATGTGGTCGAAGTTTACTTCTTTGTCGTAAGCCCAAATCTTGGCGCGGTCATAGGGCCATTTGGCGGCATGGAATTTGCCTAAGATGGGGTCAACTTGTTCGGCCAGATTTTTGGCCAGGGCGCATTCATCGCTTCCTTGGGGCGTATCGGCACAGCGCATCGCCGCCGCGCGTTCAGGGGTAATAATCGCGGCGGTTTGGGCCAGCAAAAACAACCCCGCCCCGCCGCCGCCCGCACCCCAGGCCCCGTAATGGATTTTTTGAAAGGTGGATTGCCCGCCCAAGACCAAAATAATCGGTGCCACCATAAATAGAACTTGTTTCATGGTGCTGCGCCATAATGTCGTGGCATAGATATGCCAGGCGGCATAAAGCGGAATAATGACAAAAAAGGCCAGCCCAATCGCGCGGGTAATATCCGCCAAAACCAGAAAAAATCCCAGGCCGGCGGCGAAACTATAGGCACGGCGGGGTGTTTTGGCCATCATCAGCCCATAGAGACAGGCAAAGGCCATCGCCAGGCTGGTGATAAAGAGCGGCTCGGACAAGACCCCATAAACCAGGTCAGACCAGAGATTGACGGGATAAGCAATCACGATCCATTCAACAAGAAAGATCACAAGCAACAGCCATCCGAGCCAATATCGTTGTAAAATCTTGCCGCTTTGCCAGGCCAGCCAGGCCATCCCCCCCACAGTCATGCAATACTGGATCGGGATCAACAGCCGATCAAAATCACCCCATAATTTTATACCCTGAAAGAAAAGCCACGTACCAATTGGACGAATTAACGAAAGCTTAATATAACCATAACTGTCTAGCAAATAGATAGGCTTAGCATAAAACAACCCAGAGTAATACAAAGCATTGACCGTGACACCGATCAAGATCATGGCAAAAACGGTGATACTCAAACGCTTGGCAAATTGATGCGGATGTTTTGCATATCTTAGGCATAAAGGCAAAAGCAACAGCAAACACAGGGAAATAACCGTCAAACTAAGCGATTTTTGCGGAAATAACTTTGCCGAAACGTGATAAGTTTTGCCATTTAGATGCGGGTCTTGCCCTTGCGGCAAACGCAATAAAATAAAATGAACTGAATTTGGATGCGCAATCGCATCATAAAATAAATGGTTCAGCGACGCATTGCTTTGCCCCTTTTCGGTTAGAATATGCTGTAAATATCCTACATGCGAAACCGGTATATGATCCCAACATTTGGCGGTGAAATCACGCCAAGCATATTCTTGCAAGCAATCTTTATTCATGCCTGGAAATTGCGCACCATTTTCAAAAAAATCGGCTGCGGATTTGATGCGATTTATGTAATCATTGGCTCTGATCATCCGCCAATTTGGAATATCCGTGCGAAATACCGCCAACCAGGCGTTATCGTGGAGATAAAAAATATCTTTGTTCTCGAATTTATGCTCGATCACTGGCGGGGTCGACATGACATAAAGCCAGCCCGCAAACATAATAACCGCCAAGCCGGCCGCATAATTCACCAATTTGGCATAAAAATTCAGATAATCCCTTAAAACCAAACGATGTCGTGCCGCCGCCGCCAATAAAACCAAAGCAATGACGACCAGGCTGTGGCAAATATTCCACACCAGGCGCGACACATGGGTGGGGGTGCTGAACGCATAGGATTTGCCATTGCGACTGGGGTCTTCATTGCTGCCCATGGCGAAATAAATCATTTGCTTCGCGGGCAAATTCATGTCCTTGGCGCGGCCTTTCGAGGAAATATAGCTCCAATATTTGATTTCGGGTAATCTTTCAGTGTAGTGCCAAAACGGCTCATTCGGTAAGCCAAAAGCCTGGCCATTTTCGGTAAAATGACCATCGGAAACCGTACCGCGTCCCAAATCAGATTGCCAGACTTGCCAATAAAACGGCAAGTTGGGTTTGTAGGCAACCGCCCACATATCCTCCTTGTGGGGGTGAATCTGCGCCGAAGCGAAATCTTGTTGCAAGCTTGGCGCAAATTGTTCCAAAACCCAGGGGAAAATCGCCGCCGCCAGGCCTAGGGCAAAGATCGCCCCCCGCAATCGCCAGCTTAATCTGCCGATTTTTGTCAATATTTTGTCCGCCATACACCGTTTCCGCCATGCACCGTTAAAGCTTTATGACACCCCTGATGCTAAACCCATAACACACAACAATCGCGTTTGGAAATAACAAAAGGGTTATTTCTTGCCCTTTACCAGGCAGGGTGTCACGCTCCGCTCTCATCCGTACATTGACCTTCATCCCCGCCAGGCCTATGAATTGGGGCGAAAGGAAGGCCTGATTCATGACTCACCCCACCCTGCCCATGATGGGAAAATCCGCGCGGGCGGCGCAATCGGCCCTGGCGCAACAAAGCGGGGCAAAGCGGCGTTTCGCCGTGTTGGCAATGGCCGATGCCCTGCGTGATGCCGAAGCATCGATTCTCGCCGCCAACCATGCCGATCTGGCGGCGGTGGCGGGGGATTCTAACCTGACGGCGGCCAGCCGGGATCGCCTGACCTTGACCCCGGCGCGATTGGGCGGCCTGGTCACATCGGTGTGCGCGATTGCGGCGCAGCCCGATCCGTTGGGGCAAATCATTGCCGCCTGGACCATGCCCAATGGGTTAGAATTTTCCCGCGTGACGGTCCCGCTCGGCACCATTGGCATGATCTTTGAATCGCGCCCCAATGTCGCGGCCGAGGCGGGCGCGATAGCCATCTTGTCCGGCAATGCCATTATTTTGCGCGGGGGGTCGGAATCGTTTCGATCAAATGCCGCCATCATTGCCGCCATGCAGCAGGGCTTACGCGCCGCCGCTTTTGCGCCCGATTTGGTGCAGATGGTCGCCAGTCCCGACCGCGCCTTGGTGGGGGAGATGTTGCGGCTGGCGGAATGGATTGATCTCATCATTCCGCGCGGCGGCAAATCGCTCATCAGTCGCGTGCAAGCGGAATCGCGGATTCCGGTGTTGGCGCATTTAGAGGGCAATTGTCATATTTATGTGCATGAATCGGCCATGCCTGATCTCGCGCGTGACGTGGTGCTCAATGCCAAATTGCGGCGGGTGGGGGTGTGCGGCGCGGCGGAAAGCCTGGTGTTTGATGCGACATCAGCACATACGCATATGCGCATGATTATATCTGCTTTGTTGGATGCGGGCTGTGCCGTGCGCGGCGATGAGAAGGTCAGGGCGGTGGATCAGCGGGTTGCGGCGGCAAGCGAACAAGATTGGTCGACCGAATATCTCGCTCCGGTTATCTCGGCCTGTGTGGTGGCGGATGCGGCGGCGGCGATTGACCATATTAATCATTATGGCTCGCACCACACCGATGCGATTCTGGCCGAGGATGCGGCGGCGATTGCAGAATTTTATGCGCGAATCGACAGCGCGATTGTGCTTGCCAATGCCTCGACCCAATTTGCCGATGGCGGCGAGTTTGGCTTTGGCGGCGAGATCGGCATCGCCACCGGCAAGTTCCACGCCCGCGGGCCGGTGGGGCCAGCCCAATTGACCAGCACCAAATATTTAGTGCGCGGCAGCGGTCAAATAAGGCCGGTGTAGGGAAGTTAAATTTTTGATATACTCCGTGTCCTTGAAGATTCGCCTTTATGACCCCCCCCTTCCTGCTTAGGAAGGTCTGAATAAGTCTAGTTTTACCCCCCCTTCTTTAGAAGGGGGGGAAAGCTCCGCTTAGGGC
>JASGCR010000073.1:0-1841 GCA_030054015.1 Candidatus Symbiobacter sp.
AATTCAACGGTTTCTGGCTTTTCTGGATTCTTCGGTAAGAATGCTTAACCGCGCTGAAGCGCGGAGCATTCTAACCTCAGAATGACACTCCGACTACTTATTCAGACCCTCCTTTAGAAGGGGGGGGTAAAACTAGACTTATTCAGACCTCCCGGCGGGAAGGGGAGGTCTAACTTGACCGCCACCGCCAACAAATTCACGGGTGGTGGCAATGGCTTCGGACAAGGACACACGTTCGACCAAAACCTCGCTGGGAAAGGCCGAGAGTAGCCGCGTCGGGGTCTGGCGATCCATCATGACAAACACGCCGCGATCACTTTGGCGGCGGATGAGGCGGCCAAAGGCTTGTTTCAATTTCAACCGCGCCAGGCTCTCGTCATAGGCATGGCCGCCATAATGGCTCCGGCGGGCGCGGTGAAGGATGGTCGGGCGCGGCCAGGGAACGCGGTCAAAGATCAGCAAGCGCAGCGACCGCCCTGGCACATCGACACCGTCACGTATGGCATCGGTGCCGAGCAGACAAGAATTCTCCTCGGCGCGGAAAATATCGATCAAGGTGGCGCGGTTCATGGGATCAATATGTTGGGCGAGCAACATGATCTCGGCCTCGGCCAACGGGGCTTGCAAACGTTGGTGAATCTCGCGCAAGCTGTCAATCGCGGTAAACAAACCCAAACCGCCGCCACCCGCCGCCAAAAACAAATCACGGTACGCGGCGGCGCGTTCGCCCATATTATGGCGACCGACATTGGTGAGGATCAGAATCTTGGTTTGCGCCGCATAATCAAACGGCGACGCCACCCGCGCGCGAAAGGATGGGGAGGTAAAATGGGCGGTGCCGCAACGTTGCTCGGCGCGAAGCCAGTCATTTTCGGGCGTATCCGTGGTGGCTTCGGTCAAAGTCGCCGAGGTAATCACCAAACCCGGCACAGATTGCCGCCAGGCCGCCGCCAAGGGACGCGTCGGGTCGATAAAATGGCGGTAAATGCCAATATTGCGCTCCAGGCGGCGATAGCGCGTCAATTCCAGCCAATCGACGCAATTAGGCGGTGGCGGCTCCGCCATCTGTTCCAACAATTTATACCAGGTGCCAATCGGAAGAATCGCCTTGTTTTGCAAGGAATCGGCCAGGGATTGCAGGGCGGCGCGGCTGTTCGGTGACATTTTCTCGCCATCCCCCTCTAACCGCGCCAAGAGGAGAGTGCGCAATTTGCTCAAAGCCGCATAAAGTTGCCGCATATTTTCGGCATTATCCGCCGCCAAGCCCGCCAACCCATCCCACAAAGGCAATTTCTCGCATTCAAGCGGATATTCTTCTTGATTCCTTGAGGCACTGGTCGCCAGAATTTGCTGGCGAATGACACGAAACAGGGATTCCAGCAAGCCACTCGCGCGGCCCGCAATCATGCGCTCGGCCCAATGATCGGCGGGCAATTCATAAGCCGCCTCGGTTATTATTTTGACGGCCTGGCTTTCGCTCGCACTTTGTCCCCCCGCGCCAAGGCTACCCCCACCCGAGCCGCCCGCGCCCGTACCACCCCCCGCCCCCGCCAAGGCCTGGTCTAATCGCGCCATCAAGCCCTGGCTGCGCAAACCATTGGTAAAGCCAGAGTTTAACGGATTTTGCCCCACCCCGCCAATCAGCCATCGCCGCATTTGCGCCGCATCATCGAGGGTAAGGCTGATGCTAAACGCACTGTCCGCCGCATCGAACAAATGATGCCCCTCATCGAAAATATGCGGTACCCCCAGCAATTTTTTTTCCGTACTTTCATCCGTTTTTTCTTCTGACGGGGCAGAGGGGGGGCGTTTTTTGCCCTTCGGGGCTGGCTCATGATTAT
>JASGCR010000073.1:1941-8877 GCA_030054015.1 Candidatus Symbiobacter sp.
TCTGATTATTCTGATTATTCTGATTATTCTGATTATTCTGATTATTCTGATTATTCTGATTATTTTGATTATTTTGGGGGGCCAGGTACGCGGCATCTTCTTGGCGTTCTGCTTGGGGTTCTTCTTGGGGTTCTTCTTGGGGTTCTTCTTGGGGTTCTTCTTGGCGATCCGCCTCATCCCCCAGGGGAAATTGCGCGGCCAGCTGAGACAGCACCAAAGCATGATTGGCGACGACAATTTCGGCTTGTTCGGCGCGGTGAATGCTGCGCTCGACCAGGCATTTGCGGTAATGGACACAGCCGGCATGGATACATTCGCCGCGTTTATCCGCCAAATCGCTCGTGCTGCTGCGCCCCACCAATTCGGGCAAATAGCCGGCAAAATCGCGCCCGCCAGTCAAATCGCCATCTTCGGTCGCGGCAATCCAACGCGCCATCAACCCCAAACCAATCGCGTCATTTTGCGCCACATTTGACACCGGAAGCGCGTTGTTAAACCCGCCCTCGCTTTGGTTCAACAGATGAAAGGGCAGGCGTTCAACCGCTTCCTGGTAATTCAGCAGACAGAGATAATTCTCGCGCCCTTTGCGCACGACACAGCGTTGCAACATGTCGGCATGTGACGGATATAAACGTTCCAATTCCCGCATGATCTGGCTTTGCAAATTGCGGGTAAAGGTCGAAATCACCACCCCGCCATGATTGCGTTTCGCCCAAATTTGCGCCGGAGCCAAATAGGCCAGAGTCTTGCCCACCCCGGTACCCGCCTCGGCCAGCACGACATTGGGGGCATCGGATTCGGCACGCGGGTGAAAAGCCCAGGTGACGGCGGCGGCGAAATCGGCCTGGCTGGGGCGGGTTTCGGATTCCTGCCCCAAAATCCGCGCCAAATGCAGGCGGGTTTCGGATTCGCTGACACTTAATTGGCTGGGCGGCGGCGGTGGCGGCCCCCACTGAATTTCCGGCAGTTTTTTCCACACCGCAAGACCAGTTACCTGGCCGGTCACCGGGCCGGTCACGGGCGTTGCCGCCTGGTTTAACGGTTTTTCTGGCGCGGGCGCGGCGGTTAAGGCCGTCACCACCGCGCGTCCCCATTCCCATCCCGCCGCCGCCATAATCTGGGCAATGGCCAAGGCCTGGCCATTGCCCTCGGCCCGCAAACGGGCGAGCAACAACCGCGCCGCATCGATAAGGGTTAAGGCCTGCGCCGCCCGATCCTCGCCCGGCATCGGGAGATTAAGGGCGGCGGCCAGGCCATTCGGGGTCGGTACAATCGGGGTGATCGGACAGACAAAACTATAAAGCGTGAGAATATCCAAGATACGCAGGGGTTTTTCATAGCCGCGGGTTTTTGGCACCAGGTTCGCCCCTTGGCCCAGCCAGCGCAATTGCTGCGGCGCATGGCACAGCACCACCCGCGCCCCGTTTGCCAATCTTTTTTGCGTGGTTTGGTGGCTCAGATGCTCGATCTCGCCGCCCCATGACAGCCAGAAGGTTTGTTTGGCATCGACGATCATCGCCGCAGGCGGGGATTGTTGTTGCTCTGGCATTACAGGCGCGGCATATTTTGTCACATTATCGGGATCGTTACCTGCCTTGCTCACGCCAAAAATCCTTTATGCTGCCTTGTCGCTCGGTTTGGCAGTTTGACGGGGCAGTGTCAAGAGCATCTCCCGCATCCGCCAGGCCACCCACAGGGTTGCCACGGCAATAACCGCCAATTGCCCCAGCCAATCTTGCAGGATGAGCGCCAAAATGGCAAACCCAAACAGGCCCAGATTGGTAGTGAACACATGTTTGGCGACGGCCCCATGCGATGCCCCAGCCAAGACCGCGCGTTGGTAATAATGGCTGCGATGCGGCAGCCAGAATTTCTCGCCCGCCACCATCCGCCGCGCCAAGGTTACCCCACTATCGGCCCAATAATAAAGCGGTAAAATTATCGCCAAAGGCCATTGGGTCGCATTCACCAGGCCAATGAGAAGGAAACCCAACAAAAACCCCAAAGGAATCGATCCCACATCGCCCAAAAATACTTGCGCCGGATGCCAATTGAACCTAAGGAAAGCCAATGAAGCCATCGCCAAGGCCAGACTGAGTGCGGCAAGCGGAAGCGGGGACGCAATGGGAATGATCTCTGGCGCGGTAAAATATTGGATCGCTTTGAGTAATGGAATCGACAGGGCAATTGCCAAACCCAAAAAAGCGGTTTCAATCGCCGTCATCCCATCACTGCCATCCATGAAATTATACAAATTCACAAACCACAGCCAGAGGATGCCGATGATAATCTTTGCCGCAATCATGCCGCCCGTATCGCCCAAATATTGGGGGAGTATTTGCAACGGAAAAAAATCAGGCGGCAAGAGCGTGATGGCAATCCCCACCATCACCGCCTGGAACAAAAGTTTTAGCTGCGCCGGCAAGGGTTTAACATCATCCCAAAATGAAAATGCCGCCAGGATATAGGCGATGATGCCAATGGCAATAAGGGGGAGGGCGCAAGGTTGAAACCATACATCTTGGGGGAGGTTCTGGCAGCCGCTATATTGCCGGATCATATCCCACCAGGCTGGCAGCAACCCAACCATAATCGCTATCCCTCCCCCTCGCGGTGTCGGGACCGCGTGCAAAGAGCGATGATTGGGATGATCCAAAATGTGGCGTTTTTTCAGATATGCCAACAGAAGGGTCAGGCTGACATAGGTCGGCACACCAGTGATCACCGCATATTTAATTAAATTCCCGCCAAACCAGAGCAGGATATTCGTGCCTCCGGCCAGGGTTTGGGTTAATTCGGTTGGGTTGTACATCATGAGTGCCCATTTCTAGACAGTGCCGACACTGATCGTGATATGATGCTGAAGTCTTCAAACTTGCCAAACTGGAAAAATCTGAAACCAAATTGGGCTGTCAAGTTTCTCTCCAGACTAAAGGGTCGGCAAACGGGGGAAATCTGACTCGTCAATGCCCAAAAAAACAAATTTTTGTTTCTTATTTTCATTAAAACTTTTGGTTTCAATGCGAAGTTTTGCCCTTAAAGGTTTTCTGAGGTAAGATATATTGTATTGAACGAGCATATCTTGATCGAGTTCACTGCTTACTTTGCCTCTAATTGGATTGTTTTCACCATCGAACTTAAAATCAACCTCATGAAAATTGGGTAAAAACCCATCTAATGTAACCGTAAACACGCCTTCATTTTCATCAACCTGGGATTGGTTAAGGCGCAAATAAGCGCGCTCTATCTCACTTTTTAGGAATGATTGGTCTTTTTCGCCAGAAACCAATCGAAAATTGGCTTCTTTGCTGTGCATAAGTTCAATAAAATCTTTTACGTGGTTAAACGCCCGTTGATTCACGTCATGTATAATCGACTCTGCCTCTTCGTCTTTCCCCTTGGCAAGAACTGAGAGGGCATTAATTGTTTTATCAACGGTACTTTGTAACGGCGAAACCGTTTCCCCTTTTAATAAAGAAAGAGGCAATTGTTCAGGCATTTCTTCGAGTAAAAAACCAAACGATCCTGGAATCGTGCCGGTAATGTGGAGAGCACTCTCCTGGCTGTTGCGCATTTTACCTCGCTCATGGACAATCTCCCCAGATAAATCTGCTTTGATTGCTGTAACTATTCCTTGAAAAAATGACAAAGATTTGCTGGCAAAATCACTTTCGATTCCTTGGTGACCAATCACCGGTTTGCCCGAAAAAAACAACGCCACGGAAACCGATTCCGGAAAACGCAAATCGGGCATCGCGGCCAATTCCGCCTTTAATTCTTCCAAATGCTCAGTCAATCCGATGCGGGAAATCCGATCATTTGCATCCAGGTTATTGAGCATTGCTTGGACGGCACCAATCCGAGATTGGAGATAATCGCGTTCAATTTTGGCGATGGGTTTCATAGCGATACTCCTTTCTGTTGGTCAAAGATCGATTGTTTCTCATGCAGCAATTTCTGTGCCAATTCATCATCATTTGGTTTTTCGAGACGCACTCTCAATATTCCTTTCCAACGCAGATTATTACGTTGATGTGAAAAGAGTCCGTACCAATAAGTTGTTCGACCTATAATATCCTCAACCGAGGCGGCTAAATTAACCAGATATGAATCAAGGAAATAATTATCTTTTAGGCTTTTCCCCTGTAATAACCTTGCTTTCGCTAAAATTTCTTGGTCTGAGCCAGTTTGGTCTAGATACACAAAATGCACAATATCAAGGTCACCAGGTTCCTCCTTGGCTTCAACAAAACTACCATCCAACCATTGGAATCCGTGATGATAGCCAAATTTACGCAATTCAGCTCGGTGATCAAGCCACCCCTGTAAAATTCGACACCGCCTGGCATTGGTGGCCAATTTCTCGATAACCTCAAGGGCGGTTGCTTCATGGGGAGAAGATGAGTTGCGCGTCTCAGCCGGATTACTTCCCAAAAAAGGGGGCAAGACACCATTAAGCGTAAAATCGGGTATGGACATATCAGGATGCTCGGAGTCGATTAATTATTTAATAATAAACTAAGGAATAAATCCATCTTTGTCTATCATAAACAATCGACACCAAGCTTACCCCCTCACCCCAACCCCATCGCCAAATCCCTTTCCAAATCCTCGGCGGACTCCAGCCCGACGGACAGGCGTACCAAACCATCGGTAATACCCATTTTAATCCGGTCGGCTTCGTCGATGGCGCGGTGGGTGGTGGTAAAGGGATGGGTAATGATCGATTTGGAATCGCCCAAATTATTGGAAATATCGATCACCTGTAACGCATTCATCAACCCGAATGCCGCCGCCCGCCCGCCTTTTAATTCAAACGCCACCAGGGTACCGCCGCCGGACATTTGTCGCTGCGCCAATTCGCGTTGGGGGAAAGAGTCTAACCCTGGATATAACACCCGCGCGATCTTGGCTTGGCCCCCCGAAGATTGACCTTGCAAAAATGTCGCCAAACGCAAAGCCGTGGCCTGCGCCCTCTCGACCCGCAACGCCAGGGTTTCCATGCCTTTTAACAACATCCAGGCGTTAAATGGGCTAAGGGCTGGGCCGGAATGGCGCAAAAACGGCAATAATGTCTCGGCACAAAATTTGGCATCGGACAACACCGCCCCGCCCAAACACCGCCCTTGTCCGTCAATATGTTTGGTGGCGGAATACACCACAATATCTGCGCCCAATTCCAAGGGTTTCTGCAATAAAGGCGTGGCAAAGACATTATCGACCACCAATTTTGCCCCGTTGGCGTGGGCGATTTTGGCGACGGCTGCGATGTCGATTAATTCCAGGGTCGGATTGGCTGGGGTTTCCAAAAACACGGCGCGGGTATTGGGGCGCATGGCGGCTTGCCAGGCCGCCAGATCGGGGCCATGGACAAAACTCACGCTAATCCCCCATCGCGGGAAAATCGTGTTCAAAATATAAAAACACGAGCCAAACAAAGCCCGCGCCGCCACCACGTGATCGCCGGCATTAAGGAAACTCGCCATCGAAGCAAACACCGCCGCCATGCCCGAAGCGGTGCCGTGGCACATTTCCGCCCCCTCAACCGCCGCCAAGCGTTTTTCGAACATGTCCAGGGTCGGATTGCCATAACGTGAATACATAAATCCCGGCAAATCGCCAGAGAATTTGG
The DNA here is from genome assembly GCA_030054015.1 of Candidatus Symbiobacter sp. Taxonomy (GTDB): domain Bacteria; phylum Pseudomonadota; class Alphaproteobacteria; order Elsterales; family Elsteraceae; genus JASGCR01. The sequence continues at coordinate 7,574 of JASGCR010000073.1, forward strand.
CGACGGCTTCCTCGGCTGTGTCATAGACAAAGGCCTGGGTCAAATACAACGCCTCGGTCATTTCATTTTGGTTGGAGCGTGTCAAACCCCCGCGCACCAGGCGGGTGTCGATGCCGTAGGCTTGCGGGTTTTCAGTGACCGCGTATGGGGTCGGCGTCCAGGGTTTGGGGGTCGGTTTATTTTCGGGCATTGTTTATCCTCGGCAAGGCGTGGCGATTCATTCAGGGCGTCGGCAAAAAATTTCACTTAATCCCGCCCAGATTATGGCATAAGATTTCCGCATTGCAAGGCTGGCAAAGCAAGACTGGTAAAATAGCAAGACTGGCAAAATTGCAAGGCTGGCAAAATAGCAAGGCTGGTAAAACTTTGTTCGCGGAATTGAACTCACATGAATAATTCTCTTAAACAACCAGATTTAATGTCAGCTTTTGCGCATTTCGTTGAATTGCCAGATTCTGATCGGGAACGGATCAAAGAATTTTTCCAAACTTGGCGTGCAACCTGCCTGGCCAAAATGGAATACAACCATTTTTACCCAATGGCAAATGATTGTCAGATCAAAAATTTGGCGGCTCATTACGAGAAATTATTTGGCCTTAAAAATAATGGGGTGTTTGTAGAAATCGGTGCCTTTGATGGGCAAGAGGTGAGCAACAGTGCGGGGCTGGCCGATTTGGGTTGGCGCGGCGTGTATGTGGAACCCGTGGCGGAGTTTGCGCTGCGCTGTCGTGTCCGCCACCCCGAACCCACAATCGATGTTTTGACCTATTGTATCGGGCGCGAAGAAACCGATGTCATTTTTTCCGTTTCCGCTTGGAATGCCTTATCGACGGCTCATCCGGTCATGGCAGATTGGTTGCAAGAACAGGAAAGAATCTATGACAAAATTACCGTACATCAAAAAACCATCAACCAGATTTTGCAAGAAACCGCTATCGCGCCGGAATTTGACCTGCTCATTATCGATGTCGAGGGGAATGAATATGAGGCCTTACTCGGTTTTGACATTGCATATTATCGCCCCCACGTCATGATTATTGAGTTGCATGATAATTTGGCCGACCATCCAATGGCCGCCCTCCATGCCGCCACCCGCCAGTATATTCATGAGAACAATTACATTCCTTATTACATTGACAATGTAAACACCATCTTTATTCGGAGTTAGAGTCTGGTGCAAAATTAAGTATGCCCCGTTTCCTAAAGGAGGGTCTGAATAAGTCGAAAATTTATTTACCCCCCCTTCTTTAGGAAAGTCTGAACAAGTAGCTGGAGTGTCATTCTGAGCGTCGCCGCGCTTGGCT
>JASGCR010000074.1 GCA_030054015.1 Candidatus Symbiobacter sp.
CGGCGGGTAATGACGCTCCCTTTTTTACCGCTCTTTGGCTGCGCGGCGGGTAATGACGCTCCCTTTTTTGCCGCCAACCCACAATCTTTTTCATAAAACCACCCCCTAGACTCGGTTAAAAAAAACCGCTATGCTGCCGCCAGCGAATTTGGTTTTTCGTGCTGTTTGCCCGCCTAAATGGGTGGAATCGTTTGCTTAGAGACCTTTATGGTCGGAATATGTGACGATATACCCATTATTCGATGTGTCAGGGTTGGCGTGGTTTTTGCCGATATAATTTTGGCAAAAATTCAGACCGGCGCGATTAACGGCTGTTTTTATCAATGGGCGCGATCAATGCCTTTGCGGTTGGAAAATATTTTTGGGTTGTTGTGGGTGAGTTGGCTGGCCTTGCGCAAGCCGCTGCCCCGATTCATGTTTGCGAACATGTCTGATGTGATGAGCCGTTTTTGGTGCCGGAGTGGACGTGCGCCAGGGCTTAGGGCATCACCAGCAATTCGGCCAAATTTTGGCCAACCGAGCCACTGGTCGTATGCCCCTATTTTTGGGCCGATCAGAATATGGGCGCGTGAGACTCCGGATTCTGATGTGCGGCCGGAGAAATACCCCCATGGCCAAGAGAATGCTTATCGATGCGACCCACCCCGAAGAAACCCGGGTGGTCGTCTTAAATGAAAGCCGACTCGAAGAATTTGACTTTGAATCCGCCAATAAAAAACAGATAAAGGGCAATATTTACCTCGCCAAAGTGATGCGGGTGGAACCGTCGCTGCAGGCTTGTTTTGTCGAATATGGCGGCAATCGCCACGGTTTTCTGTCATTTAGCGAAATCCATCCCGATTATTATCGCATCCCGCAATCCGACCGCGAGCAACTTTTGTCCTTGGCCCGCGAAGAGGAAGAGGAAGAAGAAGAAAGCCAAGAAGCCGACGAATCCGGGGCGGCGTTCGGGTCGCTTGACGCCCCCTATCCGAGCGAAGAAGCTGAATCCAGCCCTGCCGCCGATGCGCGCTTTCCCGAACCCGCCGACTTGCTCCATCCGCACCCAATTCACGCGACGCGCCATGAGACCGGCCAGGAATCGAACCAGGCAACGAGCCAGGCAATGTCGGACGGGACAACCGAATTATTGCTTGATCCAGGCCTCGAATCTTTATCAGAACCTTTGCCTGAATCTTTACCTGAATCTCTATCCGCATCACTGTCGGAATCCGAGCCGCCTTTGGATGTGACTTATGCCTCATTGCCGGTCATAACGGTTGGGGGCGACGTGCCGGAAATTTTTGGCAGGGATGAGGTGGTGGAAAAAACCGCACCCGATGTGAAACCTCGCCCGCGTTCTTTGCGCAATTACAAAATCCAGGACGTGATTGTCCGCCGCCAAGTCTTATTGATCCAGGTGGTCAAGGAAGAACGCGGATCAAAAGGGGCCGCCCTTACCACTTATTTATCGCTGGCGGGGCGTTATTGCGTTTTGATGCCCAATGCCCCGCGCGGTGGCGGAGTGAGCCGCAAAATCACCAGCCTGGCCGACCGCAAACGCTTAAAAGCCATGGTGGATGAATTTCATTTGCCCGATTCGATGGGGGTGATTGTCCGCACCGCCGGGATGGAGCGGCCTAAACCCGAAATCCGCCGCGATTTGGATTATTTGCTGCGGCTGTGGAACACGATTCGGGACAGTACCTTGCAATCCATGGCCCCGTGTCTGATCCATGAAGAAGGCGATTTGATCAAACGCTCGATCCGCGATCTCTATTCGCGGGACATTGACGAAATCCTGGTGGCGGGGGAGGAAGGCTATAAAACCGCCAAATCTTTTATGCAGTTAATCTTGCCCAGTCACGCCAAGCGGGTACAAAATTACCGCGATGATACCATTCCGATCATGCAACGCTACCAGGTCGAATTGCAATTAGATGCGATCCACTCGCCGGTGGTGCAGTTAAAATCGGGCGGCTATATCGTGATCAACCCGACCGAGGCCTTGGTGGCGATTGACGTCAATTCGGGGCGGGCCACGCGCGAGCGCGGCATCGAAGAAACCGCCGTCAAGACCAATCTCGAAGCGGTGGACGAGGTTGCGCGGCAAATTCGCCTGCGCGATTTGGCGGGCTTGGTGGTGATTGATTTCATTGACATGGAAGATAACCGCAACATCCATGCGGTCGAACGCCGGATTCGGGATGCGATGAAAAATGACCGCGCCCGCATTCAAATTGGCTCGATTTCGCCGTTTGGCTTGATGGAATTGTCGCGTCAGAGGCTGCGTTCCAGCCTGTTGGAATCCTCGTCCGAAATTTGCCCGCATTGCCAAGGCACGGGTCGGGTGCGTTCAATCGAATCGACCTCGCTGCATGTGCTGCGCGGGTTAGAGGAAGAAGGCATCGCGCACCAGGCCACATCTTTGGCTTTGTACGTGCCGACCGATATTGCCTTTTACATCTTGAACCATAAACGCCAGGCCTTGGCTTTGATTGAACAACGTTATGGCTTTATCGTCGAATTGATCCGCGATGATACGCTCTACGCCCCGGCCTTTCGCATCGAGCGGCGCGAATTATTGCCCAAAAACGTGACCAAATCGGCATCACGCTTTGGCGAAATCGATCCCAATTATCCCCAGGCCAGGGCACAATTACTGTCCTCTGATGAAGAACACGCCGATGAGGATGAGGTGGCATCGCCAGACCTGCCCGGCGACCAGGCCGGTGCGGAAGACGGCCCCCAGGCAACGCGGGCGGGCGAAGACAAGCCAGACGGCAATCACCGCCGTGGCCGTTCGCGCCGCCGCCGCGATCAAGACCGCCCGCCCCATCATCCCCGCAACCCGGAGGGACGCAACCCCGAAGGACGCAGCCCGGAGGGACGCAGCACCGAAGGACGCAGCTCCGAAGGCGGGGAGCGCGAGGCGGGGGCGGTGGAAGCTCACACGGGCGGCTCCGAATCCGGCGACAGCGAAGCGGGGAGCCAAGAGGCCGGTGGTCGCCGCCGCCGTGGTCGGCGGGGCGGCCGTCGTGGCCGCCGCGATCCGCTGGGCAGCCCCAATCCTCAACCCGGCCGGGGCCAGGGGAGTGAAAACCAGGCCAGGGAAAACCCGTCCGCCCGCTCGGAATATCGGCAAAATCCCAACCGAATCAAGGGTCCGCCGCCTGCTCGTTCGGGTCATATGGCAGAAAATTCGCCGCCCCACGCCGCGCGTCCGGCCCATATGCCGGACACTGCGCCGCCGCCCGCCTCAGATGCCGCGTCTCAGACCCCGACCAAGCGCGGCGGCTTTTTGTCGCGGTTCTGGCGGGGGTGAGGTCAAGTGGAAAATTTAAGGAGGGTCTGAATAAGGCGAAAAAATCCCTGACCCCCCCTTCCTGCTTAGGAAGGGGAGGATAGAAAAGCTTGAATTTTTTGCTAAAAAAATTCTTAGCTTTTCTTGGGGGGGTTGGTGTAAAAAACTTCCAAGTCACCAACCCCACCAAGAAACTCTAATGCTCGCATTCGCTCGCATAGAGTTTCTATCCTCCCCTTCCTAAGCAGGAAGGGGAGGTCATGGACTTTGACTTATTCTGACCTTCCCTAAAAAAGAGTGCGTCATTACCCGCCTAAAAAAGAAGCGTCTAAAAGAAAGAGCGTCATTACCCGCCGCATGATCCGTGCAACGGATCGTGCGAGAAGGAATATCCCCCAGGAGTATTGTGGAATAATACTCCTGGGGGATTACCCAACTCAGACTGCAAGCGGATTCCCGCTTGCAGTCTGGTGGGTAATGACGCTCCCTTTTTTTACGCTCCTTTTTTTACGCTCCCTTTTTGTACGCTCCCTTTTTTTACGCTCCCTTTTTTTACGCTCCCTTTTTTTACGCTCCCTTTTTTTACGCTCCCTTTTTGTACGCTCCCTTTTTTTACGCTCCCTTTTTTTACACTCCCTTTTTGTACGCTCCCTTTTTGTACGCTCCCTTTTTGTACGCTCCCTTTTTTTACGCTCCCTTTTTGTACGCTCCCTTTTTGTACGCTCCCTTTTTTTGACACGTCCTTTTAATATTAAGGGGTGGAAAGAACTTGACCCGTCTTTCATTCTTGCCGTAAATCTACCCGTAAGATCGTATTGGAAAAAGGGAAGGAAAAAATGTTCAAATTATTGGGGGGATGGCGGTTACGGCAGTTCACGGCGGCAGCCGTCGCCCTGATGATAGGGCTTGCGGCGGGACAAGTTGCGGCCCAAACCACCCAGGATTTCTCGCGCGAGGCGGCAAAGGCCATGACCGAGATTACCGACAATGCCTTTGCGGTTTTCCGCAATACAACGCTGAATAAGGCGCAGAAAAAGGCAGTTTTGCACGATTTGCTGATTGCCAATGTCGATGTGAACAGCGTGATGCGGTTTTTGTTTGGTCGCACCATTAAGACCATGACCCCTCAACAAAGAACCGAATTGACCCGCCTTATCAGTGAATTTGTGGTGAATTCCTATGCGGTGAACATGGCGAATTATGGCAATTATAAATTCAATATCACCGATGCGCGGATGGACGGGCCGTCCGCGGTGGTCTATACCGAAATCCTCCGCCCCAAAACGGGCGGCAAATATAATGTCATTTGGCGGATGGTGATGGATGAAAATCGTCCCAAATTGGTCGATTGCATTGTCGAGGGCATCAGCATTAATCTGACGCAAAGGCAACAATTCTCTGATATTATGGATCGGTCGGGCAAAGGGGTTGATGGCGTGATCGAGTCGCTGCGCGACCGGTTAGCCCGCTTTAATGATTAAGCATTTGAATTTACGGCACTGGCGGTCTAATTCTGCCCTAACCATTTCGTGAGTCACATGAACATGCCGCCTGAGCTTCAACTCCACAATAGTCTGCACCATCGCCGCGAAAAATTCGTGCCGCAAGACCCGTCTATGGTCACCATGTATGTGTGTGGCCCCACCGTTTATGACATTCCCCATATTGGCAATGCCCGTTCTGCCGTGACGTTTGACGTGCTGTACCGCTTGCTCGGCGTTCATTATGGCAAGCAACGGGTGAAATATGTACGCAACATTACCGATGTCGATGATAAAATTAATGCGGCCTCGCTTGATCGCGGCATCTCGATACGGGAATTAACCGACGAGACCTATGATCACTATCGCCTGGCGATGCGTGAATTGGGGGTGATGCCGCCGGTGATTGAGCCGCGCGTGACCGAGACCATGCCGGAAATCATCGCCTTTATTGCCCGCTTAATCGATACCGAACATGCTTATTATGCCGAGGGGCATGTGCTGTTCGATGTCACCTCGGCCAGCCAGGTTGGCGATTATGTGTATGGCCAGTTATCCGGCCGCAGCCGCGACGACATGATCGCGGGGGCGCGGGTAGAGATTGCCCCCTTCAAACGTGATCCGGCGGATTTTGTGCTGTGGAAACCCTCGCCGCCGGAATTGCCGGGTTGGGACTCGCCTTGGGGCTTTGGCCGGCCGGGTTGGCATATTGAATGCTCGGCGATGATTGAACGTCATTTGGGCATCACGATTGACATTCATGGCGGCGGCAATGATTTGGTGTTCCCGCATCACGAAAATGAATGCGCCCAAAGTGCCTGTGCGCATGAAGGGGCGGCTTTGGCACGATATTGGGTGCATAATGGCATGCTGACGGTCGATGGGCAAAAAATGTCCAAAAGTTTGGGCAATTTCATTACCGTCCAAGATGTGATGGATTGGGGCATTCCGGGCGAGGCTTTGCGCTATTACATGCTGAAAACCCATTACCGCCAACCGATGGATTTTTCCAAAGCCGGGCTGGGTACGGCCTGGCGCGAATTGGATAAATTTTATGCCGCCCTGCGCAAGGCACAAATTGGCTCTCAATCCGGCCAACCCCAGGCCAGCCAACCCCTGGCCGGTCAACCCCAGGCCGGCCAACCCCTGGCCGGTCAACCACCGGACAAAGATGCCGCGCCCTTGCCCGCCGCGTTCCACCAGGCCCTGAGCGACGATTTGAACACCCCGCTGGCCATCCGCCATTTGCACGATTATGCCAAAGAAGCCCAACATGGCAGCACCGCCGCCGCCCTGGCCTTGCAACAGGCCGGGGCGGTGATGGGGATTTTGGCGACCCCATTGGGGGATTGGTTCGCTTTGTCGGACGAGGCCAGTGACCCCGCAACCGATCCCGCAATTGCGGATTTATTGCGCCAACGCGATGAGGCCCGCCGCGCCCGCAATTTTGCCGAAGCCGACCGCTTGCGCGATGCGCTCACCGCGCGGGGGGTAAAGATACAGGATCGCCCGCTTTAGTCACAAATTAATCGCGGCGGCGGTAATAAACAAACCCGTCTTGACGGGTAAATTCGGCATAATGACGAAAATTTTCGGCAAAAAGCGGGTGGCGGGTGAAATAGGCCAGGTAATCTAAATTAAGATTGGGGCCATTGGCGGGTACCACGCCATGATCCACCACCAAAATATAGGGCTTTTCCGCGTCCATCATGGCTGCGGTGCGGTTGAATAAATTTTGCTCGCCCGCATCCATCGCGGCGGGCGGAGCAAAATCATTATGCGGGGCATATAAAGCCGAAATCAACCACAGGCTTAATTCCGGCAAGGTAAATTTCAGTCTAAGATATAAAATCACCGGATGATAGGGGGCAATCGAATCCGACAAAACCATGATACGATTATTATGCGCAGGCAAATTATCGGGCGATGCCAATAACTTGCCCAAAGTCGCCTCCATGCGGGCGGCCGGGCTGTTGCCATAATCGCGTTGCAAGGAAAACGGCGGGCGTAAATCCCCGCCCATGACCAACAAAGCCAAGCCCCACATCGCCCCCGCCCAATATTGATGCCCGCGAAGATAAGGCTCAGGTCTATTAATTCCAGGCCTATCAATTCCAGGCCTATTAATTCCAGGCGCGGCGGTTTTTAGGATAAAACACCCCATCATTATAGATAATAATTGAATTGACAGCCCCTGGGCGACCAGAAATTGATAATCCCAGCCCTTGCCCTGCAGGATGGCGGCGGCGAGCGACGCGCATAAGGCCAGCATAAACAGGCCAATCAGACGGGAGATGCGGTTTTGCCGGTGGTTTTGCCGGTGGTTTTGCCGGTGGTTTTGCCGGTGGTTTTGCCGGTGGTTTTCCTGGCGATCTTTCGGGGCCTGCAAAAAGAGCAAATATCCCATAGATGCCGCCCCAACCGCGAGGCACATGGGCAATTCGCGCCCGATCAGCATCTCCAGCACCGGCTGCCGCCCGGCCAAGACATAATGACCAAATTGGAGCGGCACAATATTCGTGTAAAATTCCGGCGCAAAGATCAAGATCAGCAGCAAATATACGCCGCCACATCCCAACATCAACCAAAAATGAATCTGGCGTAGATAATGATTAAAGCCCAGCCGCCAAGCAATCAACCCTTCGCATAGTACAAACACCAACCCATATTGCGGTTTTATGCCAATCGCCACCGCCAATGCAATAATCGCGGCGAGGTGATAGCGGTTCTTTATGACTATTTGCGCGATGCGACCATAACTCAATAATAAATAGGGTTGAATCAACAGTAAAATCACATGTTCGCGCTGATGAAATGAATGGGCTGGCAAGACCAGCAAAACATAGAACAGGCTCGGCCAATATAGTGCCGCCATCGGCCAGAATTCATTATTTGCGCTCAGTATTTTTCGCATCACCCCCCAAACCAGGGCAATCATGGCGACCAAACCCAAGCCAAGCCAAAGATGCGCGGCTTGCCACAATGCCAGGTCAAATTGACGCGACAAAAACACCGAAACCAATTCAAACCAATACATTGCCGGGGGATTGACATCGGTGACATCGCGGCCAAACCGCGCCCCATCGTACATGCGGTCGGAAAAACTGAGAATGGCGGCGGCATCATGGTTAAATGGCGGCCAAAACCGCGCCCCCAGCCAGGGCAAAAACCCCAAAGCCACCGCCATAAAATACCAATTTTTGCGCCCGCAAAGCGACCTTATCCGCGCCCAGATTGTGACAGCCATGGTCTATTCCTAATGACCCGACGGGCTTGGGGGCGGCAAACTGCCGCTATCGGCGGGGGAAGCGAAAATCTTTAACACCTCGCTCACCGAGTTGGTTTGACGCAAAATCTCGCATTGGCTGCGGTTGCGCAAAATGCGAGAAATATGGGCGAGGGCTTTGAGGTGATCCGCTCCCGCGCCTTCGGGGGCCACCAATAAAAACACCAAATCGACCGGTTGGTCATCAATGGCTTCAAAATCGATGGGACGCTCCAGGCGGGCAAACACCCCCACCAATTTCCGCATTTTGGCGATTTTCCCATGCGGGATGGCGATGCCATCGCCGACGCCGGTGGTACCCAATCTTTCGCGTTCGAGCAAAATTTCAAAGACCTGGCGTTCGGCGGCACTCTCGCTGCTGCCGATTTCCAGCGCGATGGCCGGGGCCAGGTGATGCGAGATCACCCGCAAGAGCGGGGACTTTCCCGTGGCTTTGAGGCCGAGCAGGATGTTCTCTTGTTTTAGGATCACATCGATGTCCATCGTTCCTCGTTGCTGCCATTAGGCGATCAGGGTTAATTTTACGAAATTGCCTTATACTAAAATTTCAGATTTTTGATAATAATTATTTGTCACGCCGCCGCCCCGCCAATGCCGTAAGATTTTGGTCGGGGGAAAGCCATTCCCAAGAAAGGTCTGAATAAGTCGAGGAACATTTATGACCCCCCCTTCCTGCTTAGGAAGGGGGGGAAACCGAAGCTTGGCGGCTTGCCGCCTAGCTTCGGTCGGGGGGGTTGGTGATGGTAAAAATCTGATCAGAATCAATATCTTACACCAACCCCCCCAAGAAAAGCTATGAATTTTTTTACAAAAAATTCTAGCTT
>JASGCR010000075.1 GCA_030054015.1 Candidatus Symbiobacter sp.
AGGAAGCTCTGAACAAGTCTAGTTTTACCCCCCCTTCTTTAGAAGGGGGGGATAGCGACGCTTAGCTGCGAAGCAGCTTAGCGGAGCTTGGGGGGGTTGGTGATGTTGAAAATATATTAATAAAATCAACCTATTACTCCAACCCCCCCAAGAAAAGCTTTGGCTCGTAAGCACTCGCCAAGCTTTTCTATCCCCCCCTTCTAAAGAAGGGGGGGTAAATAGATTTTCGACTTATTCAGAATCTCCCTAAGCAGGAAGGGGGTTCATGAACGTTTTTACCCTTCCCCCAACCCTTCCCTTACGCCTCGGATGGCCCCAACCTGATATACTTGACCATGAGATAAAGCTCGACCACCGCCAGGGCGGAGTAAAACACGACAAATCCGGTCAAAGACACCACGACATTGCTGACCCCGGTGGTCGAAGCGGATAAAAAGGTCGGCAAGACCCCGTCAATCGTCCAGGGCTGGCGACCCATCTCGGCCACCACCCAGCCCAATTCCGCCGCAACCCAGGGCAGAGGCAGCGACCACACAGCCGCCCGCAAAAACCCGCGTTTATGCTCCAATTGGCGTTTGCTGGCGTAATAAAACCCAAGCCCAAACAAGCCAATGAACCAAAACCCACAAATCACCATCAGACGGAAACTCCAAAACAAAACCGGCACGTTGGGAATGGTGTCATGGGCGGCTTTGGCGATTAAATCGGGACTGGCCTGGGCCACATCATCGGTATAACGCTTAAGCAACAGGCTGTAGCCCAAATCCGCCTCGTGCTGTTTGAATGTTTCCAAGAGTTGCGGGTTGGATTTGTCATGGCGCAATTTCGCCAGGGCATCATAGGCAATCATGCCGGATTTGATGCGCTCCTCAGCCCGCGCCACCAAATTGACAATGCCGGGCACTTCGGTATCAAGCGAGCGGGTGGCAATGATGCCCAACATCCACGGCAATTTAATGCTGAAATGGGTCACCTGGGCATCGCGGTCGGGAATGCCAAACACGGTAAAGGCGGCGGGGGCCGGGGCGGTGTGCCATTCCGCCTCAATCGCCGCGATTTTCATTTTTTGGTTTTCGCTCGCGGTATAGCCCGATTCATCGCCCAGCACCACCACCGACAAGGCCGCAGCCAAGCCGAAACTTAAGGCCACCGTCGCCGAACGCTTGGCAAATTCGCGGTGACGCCCGGCCAGTAAATACATCGCACTGATGGACAAGACAAACATCGCGCCGGTGACATAGCCGGCACTGACGGTATGGACGAATTTGGCTTGGGCGACCGGGTTGAACATCACGTCAAAAAAGCTGGTGACTTCCATGCGCATGGTGTCGACATTGAAACGCGCCCCGACCGGAAATTGCATCCAGCCATTGGCGATTAATATCCATAATGCCGAGAAATTGGTGCCAATCGCCATAAGCCAGGTCGCGGTCAAATGTTGCAGCTTTGACAGGCGGTTCCAGCCAAAGAAAAACAACCCGACAAAGGTTGATTCCAAGAAAAACGCCATCAAGCCTTCAATCGCCAAGGGCGCGCCAAAAATATCGCCGACATAATGCGAATAATACGCCCAATTGGTGCCGAATTGGAATTCCAACGTGATGCCGGTCGCCACCCCCATCGCAAAATTTATGCCAAACAACATGCCCCAAAATTTGGTCATATCGCGCCAAATTTTGCGACCGGTCATGACATAGACGCTCTCCATAATGCCGAGCAAAATCGCCAAGCCCATCGTCAGCGGCACAAACAGAAAATGATACATCGCGGTCAGGCCGAATTGGATGCGGGATAAAGTAACGACATCCATATCGATGGCAATTTGCGTCATGGCTCACCTTTTTTCAGTAAGAGGGGCAGCGGGAGGCGGGGAATTGAATAACTGCGTCGCCATAACATCGGCATCCACATGCAGCCGGGCGCGGTGACCAAACAAAGTGAATCCCGCCACCAAAATAATGGCGACTTTAACAATAATTACAATCGCCAACTCGCGTCCTAATCTCTGAGGCGCGGAGACAGCATGAATATTTTTCATTTTCCAGGTCATGTGGGCGATCCGCTCATGTTGGCGATCCGTTATTATCCGATAATTTAGATTAATGGGTTTAGGCGATTAACAAAATGTGCCAAAACAGCGCAGGGGGTGATGCGGATTAATCAATTCGGAATTGTAAAGGTCGCTTGATTTTTAAAAAAAATTGCTTATGATTAATGACATATTTGAATAGGGATTTAATGCCTGAACTGAGCAATTTTTTGGTTGGTTTTGGGGCTTTTTGCTTAAATTGGTTTATAAATAGGTTAAGATCGTGGAAAATTCTATCAATACCAATACCGGATCGGGTATTGCCCTGGGCGATTTGGCTTTTTCCCAAAAACAACTGCAACAGGCGCAAAAACGGGTCAGCACAGGCTATCTCGTTGCTGATGCGTTCGATAATGGCGCGGTGTTTGGCATGGCCCAATTGGTACGCGGCGATATTGCTGGCAATGTGGCGGCATCGGCCGAATTGGGCAATTTTTCTGGCGCGGTGCAAACCGCCAATGCTGGCGCGACGCAAATTTCCAATACATTATCCGACTTACGCACGGTTTTGACGCATTTATCGTCGTCAACCCTCTCGGTGACTCAATTTCAACAATACAGCCAACAATTTTACAGTTTGACGAGTTCGATTCAGGCGGCGGTGGTCGGCTCGGCCTATAACGGCCTGAATTTGCTGAGTACATCCCAGGTATTTAACGTGTTGGGCGACGGCATCGGCAATAACATTCGGGTCAAGGGCAGCGATTTTCAGATGATTGGCGTGGCCACCACAGCTTCGGTTGCCCCTGCTCCGGTGATTCTTAACATTACCAGTAATTTTACCGATGTGCATGATACATTTGCCATAAGCAATTTCACGTCCTTTGCTTCGGGGTACAACCCCCCGGCAAATCCAGGCCAAAAAGGTGTCGTGGTCAGCGGAAGTGCGGCCGATATTAACTATTTTAACCTAGATATTTCTTATCTTAATGCGAGTACGTTCTTTTTTGGGCCTTTAACTTTTTTTCAATGGACCGTAGGCAGTGCAATTAATACCTTGCCCGCGCCACATGATCCTCTAAACACTCCGAGTGTAGCTAATTTTCAATATACCTTTCAAACCACCCCGACCGGAATTATAATTACTGGCGGTGGGCTTGCTGGAAGCATTACGGTAAATGCTGCCGACCCTCCGACAGGCGGTGGCGGCGGTGGCGGCGGTTCCTCAAGTGTCACGACCGATTCGATTTATGGGGCTTTGTTCAATATGGGCAGTTCGATTTCCATGCTCTCGCCCAATGCCTTGCCGCAAACCGCCACGCCAGCTGCCGTTCAGGCCGCCGCCCAGCAAGTCCGCCAATATATGGACACCAATTTTCTTGCCATCGAAAATTCGACCTCCACCGTTTTGAACAATATCGGGGCCTTGAACAATCGCATCAACAGTCAGTTGTCTTTTAATGCCAGCATCCGCGACGCTCTGTCGGTGGGGTTGGGGGCCACCGTCGATGCCGATATGGCCCAAGAATCCGCAAATATTTTGGCGGCGCAGCTTAAACAGCAATTGGCCGTGCAATCTTTGGCCATCGCCAATGGCTTTCCGAATGTTTTACTGCGTTTATTTGGCTAGGGCGCAATTAGATTGCGTGTTGTAACGTCGCGGTTGCTAAACTAAAACATCACCACCTCAATTTGTGACCGCGCATCCACCCGATTTTGCGCCTCGATTCGCGCTTGATTGGTGACCAAAGCGGCAATTTTTGCCGCGTCGCTTTCCGGGTTATCGCGGTCGCCGGCCAGGGCTAAAAATTCCGCCGCCGATTGCGCCGCCGCCAAAGCCGCAATATTAACGCCTATTTTCGCCACATCGCCTTGCAACCGCGCGAGGTCAACCCGGCTGCGGCTGGAATGGAGATCGACATGCCCCTGCGCCAATTTGACCAATTTGCCGAATTTGCCCGCGATGGTGACGCGCGGCACCGGATGGTGGCGCAAATAACTCAGCATCCCGCCGACAAAATCGCCCATATCAATGATCGCCAGATCGGGCAATTGGTACAAGGCTTGGATTTTTGCCTCGGACTCGCGGCCAGTCGCGCCGGCGATATGGGTGACGCCACTCGCCCGCGCCACATCAATGCCGCGCTGAATCGAATGAATCCAAGCCGAACAGGAATAGGGTATGACAATCCCGGTCGTGCCAAGAATGGACAAGCCGCCCATAATCCCCAAACGCGGATTGAGCGTTTTCGCCGCCAATATTTCTCCGCCTGGGATCGAAATTTCGACTCCTAAATGGGGAAATTCTGCGTCATGATGGGCCAGGGCCAGGGCGTAAATTTCATCCGTGATCATGCGGCGCGGCACCGGATTAATCGCCGCCTCGCCCACCGCCAGGGCCAGGCCCGGACGGGTGACAATGCCAACCCCTGGCCCGGCCATAAAATTAAGGCCGGGGGACAATGCTTGTGTGGTCACAGATGGGGGGGGCAAACGCTTGACCGTGACCAGGATTTCGACGCCGTGGGTAATATCGGGATCGTCGCCCGCATCCTTGATGATTGCGGCCTGGGCGATTTGGCCGGGGATCATTATTTTGCCATGCGCCACGGCAAATTTTGCCGTTGCCGCCTGGGTGGGCAACTGAATCGTGACCTCATCCGGGAGGCCGCCTTGCAATATTCCCATATAGGCGGCCTTGGCGGCGGCAGTGGCACAAGCCCCGGTCGTCCAGCCGCGCCGCATTTTTTTCAGAGGAGGGGGTTGAGGGGACACCATTTTAAGTTAAATCCCGCAAAAAAATCTTAGACAATGCCAAGCCCAAAGGTTTATTTTGTCTCAGTCACCACGTTCTCACGTCAATCGGTGTGAAAGTAAAGCCATTTTGTCACAAATTCCACCCCATGATACTGAAAAAACGCCTTTGCCTTGGCCTGATGCGGAATGGGGCGGCAAGGGCTTGCCTTGCTTCGCGCCTGGCACGGTATGGTTGACCGGGGCGGGGCCGGGCGATCCGGGATTGCTGACCATCCTGGCGTGGCATGGGTTGCAACAGGCGGATCACGTGGTGTACGATGCGTTGGTGGATGAAAGAATTTTGCATTTATGTCCCCCCCACACCATATTAGAATTCGCGGGCAAGCGCGGGGGCCGGCCATCGCCCCGTCAAGCCGATATTTCTGAGCGCTTGATTGCCCTGGCCCGTGACGGTCGCCGCGTGTTAAGGCTAAAAGGCGGTGACCCGTTTGTGTTTGGTCGCGGCGGGGAAGAGGCATTGGCCCTGGCGCGGGCTGGGATTGCGTTTCGCGTCGTGCCTGGCGTGACGGCGGGGATAGGCGGATTGGCCTATGCCGGGATTCCGGTCACCCATCGTGATACGAATTGTTCGGTTACTTTTTTAACCGGACATAATACCAATGGTGTGGTTCCAGACGGGATAAATTGGGCGGCTTTGGCAAAGGGTTCCGAGGTGATTGTGGCCTACATGGC
Organism: Candidatus Symbiobacter sp.; assembly: GCA_030054015.1. Lineage (GTDB taxonomy): Bacteria > Pseudomonadota > Alphaproteobacteria > Elsterales > Elsteraceae > JASGCR01. Next base: position 5,519 of record JASGCR010000075.1, read on the forward strand.
ATTGAAACATTTGCCCACCATTGCGCGGCATTTGCGTGAGGGCGGGCGGGATGCGGCGGATGCGGTGGCGATCATTTCTCATGCGACTTTGCCAGATCAAATTGTGGTCGAAACCACATTAGAGCGGTTGGCCGAGCAAGGGCTTTTGGGTCTCGTGGATGAACGAGGCTTGCCGCCCGCGCCGCCCGCCATTATTGTCATCGGGGAGGTGGTCAAATTGCGTCATGTTTTGGCCTGGTACCCTCAAGATCGGGAGCCTGGTCTTGCGGGTTGCAACCAAATGGGCGTCACTGGTTCGGTCGCATAAAAAACTCCTGTCAAGACCAAAAAGAGAGGGTATTATGCACCAATGGGGAGGTTCTAACCATCGTTACCAAGTGTTATCAAGTTAAGGAAGGTTTGAATAAGTGCGGCAACAAGAAAATTCGCATTTGCGAGCGGTTGCATCGCAACCGCGAAGCAATCCAGTAGCATCCTAAAACTGCTCGATTTTTCTGGATTGCGGCCTGCTTCGCCTTCGGCTCGCAGCTAAAGGCTTCGCTCGCAAATGCGATTTTCTTGTTTTTGGGACTTGTTCAGACCTTCCTTAAGGTTTTATGAAAGGATGAAGGAATATGAAAACGAAATATAAATTGTTGGACGTGTACCAAAAAAATCGTTGGTTAATTTTGGGATTCGTCATAATTTTACTGACGGTATTTGCCGCGCGTTATTTGTTGCCCGGCCGCAATACCGTGCTGACCTCTAACCCGGTGGTCGGGGGGGCGTTTACCTTGGTTGATACCAACAACCATATCATCCATGAAAGCGATTTTCGCGGCAAGGCGATGCTGGTCTTTTTTGGGTACACCCATTGCCCGGATATTTGCCCGGCGACTTTGACCACCATCACCGCCGCGTTGGATAAATTGCCCGCCTATCAAAGCAAAATTGCCCCGATTTTTATCACGGTCGATCCCGCCCGTGATACGACGGCAGTAATGGCCGACTATTTGAAAAATTTTCATTCCTCTTTTATTGGGCTGACCGGCAGTCAGGCGCAAATAGACGAGGCAACGAAAAATTGGAAAATTTACGCCCAAGCCGTGGATGTCGCAAAAACCTCCAAACATGAGGGCAAAGAAGCCAAAGACACCACCCAGGAAACCGCCAAAAATGAGGGCAATGCGGTTAAAGAACAAGCCGAACCAGGGGCGAATAAGTCAAAAGAATCGGCTAAAACCGCGCTTGATGCCACCAAACATGCGGCTGAAAAAAGTTATGACACTGCCAAGGATAACTCGAAAAATTCTGTCGATACGGTAAAAAAATCCGCCGAGAAAGATTTGCAAATCGCCAAACAAGCATCTGAAAAAGCCTGGAAAACGACCAAGGAAACCGCCGAAAAAGCCACCGATGCCACCAAACATGCGGCTGAGAAGACCTATGATACGGCAAAGTCGGCTTTGACGACCGCAGCAAAGGACACAAAAAATACTCTCGATTCTGCGAAGGAAAAGGAGCATAAGATGGATGCGGATGTGAATGCTCAATCAGGGACAATGCTGATGGATCATTCGGCTCCGGTTTATTTTGTCGATGAACAGGGACAATTGATCACGATTTTCGCCCCTGGCGTCACCGAGGAAGAAATGACACGGCAAATCGCGCAGCATTTTAAACAAGGCTGATCGGATTATGATTGATGGGCTTATCATTGCGGCACCGAGTTCGGGAAACGGCAAAACCGTGGTCACGGTTGGGCTGTTACGGGCTTTGCTAAGACGGGGTGTTGCCGTGTGTGGTGCCAAGGTAGGCCCCGATTACATTGATCCGACGTTTCACACGTTTTCCGCCAAAAAAACCGCCCTTAATCTTGATGAATGGGCGATGCGGCCAGCCCTTCGGGCCATGATGCTCGAAGCCGTTGGCGGGGAATCGTCGTTAATGATTGCCGAGGGGACGATGGGTCTATATGACGGCATCGGCCCCTTGGGAATCGGTTCGACGGCGGATTTAGCCATGTCGGTGGGCTGGCCGGTGGTTTTGGTGGTGGATGCCAGGGGGGCTTCGACCTCGGTCGCCGTGTTGTTGCAAGGCTTTGCCAAATTCCGCGATCAGGTGAATTTGGTCGGGGTGATTGCCAATCGGGTGGGCAGCGCAACCCATGCCGAGTTAATCCGCAACGCCTGCCACCACATCACGCCCGACATAAAGTTTTTGGGGGCTTTGCCGCGCGATGAGCGTTTGGTGCTGCCCTCCCGCTATTTGGGGCTGGTGCAGGCGGTCGAGCATCCCGATCTTGAAGATTTTATCGATGATACCGCCAATGCGGTTGAGCGTGGCATTAATTTGGATTTACTGCTTAGCCTCGCCACCCCGGCCAAAATGTCCCAAGATTTTATGGCGAGTCCGCCTTTGCCGCCTTTGGGGCAACGCATTGCGGTTGCGCGTGATGCGGCGTTTGGCTTTGCCTATCCATTTATTATTTCGTCCTGGCGGGCGGCGGGGGCCGAAATTGCGTTTTTCTCCCCCATGATGGACGAGGCCCCTGATCCCAATTGTGATGCGGTTTACCTGTGTGGCGGTTACCCCGAATTGCACATTAGCCGCATCGCCCACGCCCATAAATTTCGGGCCGGCATGAAGGCCGCCGTTGATCGCGGAGCCTTTGTCTATGGCGAATGCGGCGGTTATATGGTGTTGGGCCAGGCTTTGATTGATGCGGGCGGGGTGGCGCATGAAATGCTGGGCATGTTGCCGCTCATCAGCTCGTTTGCGGATCGGCGGCTGCATTTGGGATACCGGCGGGCTATGGCTGGGAAATCCTCGATTTTGGGACGGCAAGGCGCGTATTTCCGTGGCCATGAATTTCATTATGCCGGCATCGTCCAAGAAAATCCCGATGACGCGCTGTTTGATGTGAATGACGCGCTGGGCAATTCTATCGGCAAATCCGGCCTCATTCGCGGGCGGGTCTTGGGATCATTTATCCATTTAATTGATCACGAAACCGTGCCGACAAAAAAATTCGGTAATTAGGACTTATTCAGTGTTGCCTTAAGGATACTCCGACAAGTCTCAAAAAAAAATTGGCATTTGCGAGCGGCGAAGCCGCGAAGCAATCCAGTAACATCCTGAAATTGCTAGATTTTTCTGGATTGCTTCGCGGCTACGCCGCTCGCAAATGCGCCTCTCTTGTGGCAAAAAAGTGACTTGTTCGGAGGTTCCTTAAGAAGGTCTGATTAAGTTGTACTGACCCCCCCTTCCTGCTTAGGAAGGGGGGGAAACCTATCCTTGGCGGCTTGCCGCCTAGGATAGGTCGGGGGGGTTGGTGATGGTA
>JASGCR010000076.1 GCA_030054015.1 Candidatus Symbiobacter sp.
TCTGGATTGCTTCGCGGGCGTAAACGCCCGCTCGCAAATGCCATTTCTTTTGTTTCGGGGACTTATTCAGACGTTCCCTATTCCCCCTAAGAAAAAAATTTTCTTGAGGATTGACACGGGTAAAAAACCCGCCTAATGTTATGAAAGATTGATGCGATTCACGGGCAAGGGAGGGCGAAAATGTGTGGCATTGTCGGATTATTCCTTAAAGACAAAAAATTGGAACCCGAATTGGGCGCGATGCTGGCCGGGATGCTGGTGGTGATGAGCGACCGCGGCCCGGATTCGGCGGGTTTTGCGGTGTATGGGGCTGGGGCAGAACAGATAGCCGGTCAAGCAGCGGTCAAAGTGACGATCCGCTCGCTCACCGGTACGGATTTCACGGAATTGGCCGCCAATCTCGGCAAAAAACTGGGCGCGACAATCGGCGTGACATTGCGCGACACCCATGCGGTGTTGGCCCTGCCGGTCGGCAAAATGAACCAACTCCACACCGCCCTGCATGACATCGCCCCCGACGTGGCGGTGGTCGGCATCGGCAAACGCATGGAATTGTACAAAGAAGTAGGCCTGCCCAAACAGGTGTCCCATCGCTTTAAGCTCGATAAAATGGCGGGTACGCACGGCATTGGTCACACCCGCATGGCCACCGAATCCGCGGTCACGACCGACGGGGCGCATCCCTTTTCAACCGGCATGGATCAATGTCTGGTGCATAATGGCTCGCTGTCTAATCATCGCAGCCTAAGGCGCGAATTGGAGCGCGAGGGGCTAGGCTTTGCCACCGATAATGATTCCGAGGTCGCGGCCTCTTACCTCACCAGCCGCATGAATAAAGGCGACAGTCTGGGACAAGCCCTCACCCATTCGCTCGATGATTTGGATGGGTTTTACACCTTTGTGGTCGGCACCGAAACCGGTTTCGGGGTGTTGCGCGACCCCATTGCCTGCAAACCCGCGGTGATGGCCGAAACCGACCAATATGTGGCCTTTGGCTCGGAATATCGGGCCTTGGTCGATCTGCCCAAAATTAATGCCGCCAAAGTTTGGGAACCGGAACCCACCAAAGTTTATTTCTGGGAGCGCGCAGCATGAGCGATGTGATGGAAAAACCCCATATTTTTGATTTGTCCAAACAATCCTTACGTGAATTGAACCAGGCCTTGCATGATTTGCGTCCCAACACCAACGCGACGCTTTGGCACATCAAAGACCCGCGCGGGCTGCATTCGCTGGCGGTCGGGGTTAATGCCCCGATCACGGTCGAGATTGGCGGCAATGTCGGATATTATTGCGGCGGCATGAACCAACAGGCGAAAATCGTCGTCGATGGCATGGCCGGGGTCGGGGTCGCCGAAAACATGATGTCTGGCTTTGTCCACATTAAGGGCGATGCCAGCCAAGCCGCCGGGGCCACCGGCAAAGGCGGTTTGTTGCGGATTGATGGCAATGCGGCGGCACGTTGCGGCATTTCGATGAAGGGCATCGATATTGTCGTGCGCGGCAGCGTCGGTCACATGTCGGCCTTTATGGCCCAGGCTGGGACGCTCATCGTGTTTGGCGATGCCGGTGAAGCCCTGGGCGATTCGATTTACGAGGCCAGGCTTTATGTGCGGGGTGCCGTCACCAGCCTAGGTTCGGACTGCATCCAAAAAGAAATGCGCGATGAGCATAAACAACAAATCCACGCCAAATTAAGCGCGGCGGGTTTGGCGGGAGAGATTGATCCCTCGGAATTCAAACGCTATGGCTCGGGGCGGACGCTTTACCACTTCCATGTCGATAATGTATCCTCATATTAAAGGCGGGATGTTAGGGGTGGATGCTAACCCTCGTTTTGATCAGAGGAGCATTAGGCATGAGCTATAGCAAAGTAATTGAGGTACCTGAGTCGCAAGACAGCGTTGTTTTAACCGCGGATGATTTGAACGTTTTGATAATCGTTGATAAACGACCTTCTGACTTGTACCTAACTTTCCCAAATTTGATGGGTGACAACCGTGCGCATCCTGGGAATGTCATCGGCATTATTAATCAAAGTGGTCGGTTAATTGAAACGGATATCCCTGCGCCGGGGAATCCGGCCATTTCTCTTAAAGTTGGTGTTGCCCAAGAATGCCGATTTATTTTAACGAACCTGGCACCAAAAACATCATGGTATATTGCACGCGGTGTATAATAAATGAGTAAATCCAGTGGGGATAACGATGGCAAATAAACCAAACGAGCAAGAAGCTATCAGAAACGATAGGGCTAATAGCAATACGATAATCAATAACCACGGTACCCTTCATTTCGGGAATATCGCGGAGTCACCTGTTTTGAATAATTCAACGATGCAACGGTCGGTATCTCAATCTCATACCCAATCCTTTATTGTTTCGATTTTTGCCGATAAACAAAAAACCATTTGGTTTTTAGTCATTGCTTGGGTGGCAACCATATTGGCGGGGGCCTTGGGCAATATCTTAAGTGAAACCGTACTTCGTTTCTTACGCGACCAATAAAGTAAGTAAAATTTAACTGAAAAAATTGAAAAAATTATCCTTAATTAAAATCAACCGTAAAATTAAAACGCTTCAAAGGTGACCTCTCATGACCGATACCCATGCAAAACCCCAACCGCCACGCACGCTGCCCCGCGCCTCGGCCACGTTTGACGATTATACTTTGTCGGAGATTCGCCGCGCGGCAGCGACCGGCATTTACGACATTCGCGGCGGCGGGGCCAAACGCAAATTGCCGCATTTTGATGATTTGCTGTTTTTGGGGGCCTCCATGAGCCGTTATCCGCTCGAAGGCTACCGCGAGAAATGCTCGACCGAAGTGGTGTTGGGTACGCGCTTCGCCAAAAAGCCGATTCATTTGAAAATCCCCATCACCATTGCCGGCATGAGTTTCGGCTCGCTCTCGGCCCCCGCCAAGGAAGCATTGGGGCGCGGCGCGACCGCGATGGGAACCTCAACCACCACCGGCGATGGCGGCATGACCCAGGAAGAACGCGGCCATTCGCAAACCCTGGTCTATCAATATTTGCCCTCGCGTTATGGCATGAATCCCGACGATCTCCGCGCCGCCGATGCGATTGAGGTGGTGGTGGGGCAAGGGGCCAAACCGGGCGGCGGCGGCATGTTGCTTGGGCAAAAAATCACCGAGCGCGTCGCCAAAATGCGCAGCCTGCCGGTCGGGATTGATCAACGCTCGGCCTGTCGCCATCCCGATTGGACGGGCCCCGATGATTTGGAGATCAAAATCGGCGAATTGCGCGAAATCACCGATTGGCAAAAACCAATTTATGTCAAAGTTGGGGCCGCGCGTCCCTATTACGACACGGCTTTGGCGGTGAAATCGGGGGCCGATGTGGTGGTGGTGGACGGGATGCAAGGCGGTACCGCCGCCACCCAGGAAGTCTTTATCGAACATGTCGGCATTCCGACCATCGCGGCGGTGCGCCAAGCGGTGCGGGCTTTGCAAGAATTGGGGATGCACCGCAAAGTGCAATTGATCGTCTCTGGCGGCATTCGCAATGGGGCCGATGTCGCCAAATGCCTCGCGCTGGGGGCAGATGCGGTGTCGATTGGCACGGCGGCCTTGGTTGCCCTCGGCGATAATGATCCCATTTACCAAGCCGAATACGAGAAACTCGGCACCAGTGCGGGGCGTTATGACGATTGGCATGAAGGCCGCGATCCGGCGGGCATCACCACCCAAGACCCGGAATTGATGAAGCGGCTTGATCCGATATTGGCGGGACGGCGGCTGGCCAATTATTTGGCGGTACTGACATTGGAAACCCAAACCATCGCCCGCGCCTGTGGCAAAAGCCACGTGCATTCGCTGGAACCCGAAGATTTGGTGGCTTTGACCATCGAAGCGGCGGCCATGGCGCAGGTACCCATTGCCGGTACCGATTGGATTCCCGGCAAACCGGCAACCCCCTGACCGCAGGCCCCACCTGACCAATAACAAAAAAAGTGACTTTTGTTACCAACACGCTATAATCTTCACAAAAGCTTAACCTTTCTCACGGAGGAGACAGATCATGACAACCGACCTCGCTAAAATTGCCAAAGAACGCGGCATTAAATATTTTCTGATCAGCTACACCGATTTGTTTGGCACCCAACGCGCCAAACTTTGCCCGACTCAGGCGATTACCGAGATGGCCAAAAACGGTGCCGGTTTTGCCGGCTTTGCCACTTGGTTGCCAATGTCCCCGGCCGATCCGGATGTGTTTGCCATTCCCGATGCGGAGGGCCTCATCCAATTGCCGTGGAAACCGGAAGTGGGCTGGCTGCCCGCCAACATCCACATGGCCGGGCAAGAGGTCGCCTATGCCCCGCGCAATTTGCTGGTGCGCCTGGCCGCCGAGGCCGAGAAAATGGGCTATACCATGAAAACCGGGGTTGAATGCGAATTTTTCCTGCTCACCCAGGACGGCAAAGGGGCATCCGACCCAGCCGACACCCAGGCGAAATCGTGCTATGACCAACAGGCCCTCATGCGGCGATACGAGGTCATCACCGAGATTTGCGATGCCATGTTGTCCCTCGGCTGGAAGCCTTATCAAAACGACCATGAAGATGCCAATGGACAGTTCGAAATGAATTGGCATTATGACCGCGCCCTGGTGACCGCTGACCGCCACTCCTTTTTCAAATATATGACCAAATCAATCGCTGAAAAACACGGGATGCGCGCCACTTTTATGCCCAAACCGTTTTTGGCTTTGACCGGCAATGGCTGCCACGCGCATGTCTCGATCTGGAAAGGCGATAAAAACCTGTTTGAAGACCAAAAGGGCGAATTGGGCGTGTCGCAATTGGGCTATCATTTCATTGGCGGTCTGATCCACAATGCCGATGCGATTTGCGCCCTGACCAATCCGACCATCAACAGCTATAAACGCATCAACGCCCCGCGCACCATTTCCGGCGCGACCTGGGCCCCCAACACTGTCACCTATACTGGCAATAACCGCACCCACATGATCCGCATCCCCGAACCCGGGCGGTTTGAATTCCGCCTGGCCGATGGGGCCGCCAATCCGTATTTGCTGCAAATCGCTTTGTTGGTGGCGGGATTGGATGGCATTAAGAACCAACGCGACCCCGGCAAACGTTTGGACATCAACATGTACACCGAAGGCCACAAAGTGCGGGGTGCCAAAAGATTGCCGCTCAATTTATTGGATGCAGTGCGCGGGATGCAAAAATCATCCTTGTTGCGCGAAAAATTGGGTGACGGCTTTGTCGATGGCTATGCCAGTTTGCGGATGGAGGATTGGAATCACTATATGCGCGAATTGACTCAATATGAAAAAGAGTCGACGATGGATTGTTGAGTATCGCATATCCGCTCGATTTTCCAACCCGGTAACGATGTTTCCGAGCCAGCACATCAAAATGACGTGCTGGCTTAGTCGGATGTGCTTTTGCTATGCCGCACCAAGCGATTGTGATAAGATGGCATAAACAGGGGTTTTTGTTGAGGGTCAGCCATGGATGGTTTTCGTAATATTGGTCTTGACGATGATGTCGCGGCGGACGCATTATCCGCACAGGATTCGCGCGATGATCATGACCACGCGGCAAAACTTGCCGTTTTAAGGCACGAGTTGCAAATTGGCATTGACGCATTTGAACGCGGCGAATACATTGAATTAGACATGGACCGGCTGGATGAGTATTTTGCCAAATTCTAATGAAGCAATCAATTCATGCGTTATCGCATCCACGAACCTAATTTAGTTGTGGTTCTCCGTATCCTTCACGATCATATGGACGTGGCAACACGGTTAAACGATCAAGCCAATCCTTAATATCAGCACGTGACAGCGTCTTAATCTTTTGCCGTCGCAAAATATTGTGTTATAATTACAGAATAGATTTATTCTGATGGAGTGGTGTCATGGATGGTTTTCGCAATATTGGTCTTGACGATGATGTCGCGGCGGACGCATTATCCGCACAGGATTCGCGCGATGATCATGACCACGCGGCCAAAATCGCGGCCTTGCGGCACGAGATTCAATTGGGGTTGGATGATGTGGCGGCGGGGCGAGTCATAAGGCTTGACATGGATCGCCTGGATGAATATTTCGCTAAATTCTAAGCGGATGTTTGGTTATGCCGTATCATGTCGAGGTAACCCAAAGGGCCGATCAAGACACAAACCATATACTGCAGATAACATTCCTGCGTTGGGGCGGCGATGCCAAAAGACGTTATACCAACTTGTTAAAACGCGCTTATCGTCAATTAGAATCAAATCCTTATGGGGTTGGCACCAAATCGGTAGAAAATTCTCCGCCCAATTTGCGTCGTCTGCCGTTACGAAATATTAACCAAAACAAAGGGTTAAATCGGGTCAAAAATCCGCCGCATGTGATTTTTTATCGCATCCGCGAACCTAACTTAGTTGTGGTTCTCCGTATCCTTCACGATCATATGGACGTGGCAACACAGTTAAACGATCAAGCCAATCCTTAATATCAGCACGTGACAGTGTCTTAATCTTTTGCCGTCGCAAAATATTGTGGTATAATCACAAAATAGATGTTTTCCTATGGGGTTTTGTCATGGATGATTTTCGTAATATTGCGCTCGATGATGAACTTGACCGCGCGGCCAAAATCGCGGCCTTACGGCACGAGATTCAATTGGGGATCGATTCTTTGGCCGAAGGGGGCGGGATCGTTCTTAAATCCCCCGAAGATATAACCAAATTTATGGCCGAATTTTATGGTTAAGTGCTTGAATAATGAAGAAAAATTGGCAAATTGTAATTTCGCCGCTGGCACGAAAAGATTTGGCGGGGATACATAATAGAACAAAACAAATTTGGGGTAAGGATGCCGCCAATCGATATTCCGATTTAATTGATCTTGGGCTAAAAAATTTACAAAATAACCCGAATCAGATGGGCGTACGGATTGAAAAGGAAATAAAGCTAAATTTATATTCTTATCCTTTACGTAACGTTAATCAGAAGCCTCTGGCGGGCAAAGTAAAGAGTCCAAGGCACGTGATTTATTATCAAATCTCCGAGCCAAACGTAATCCAAATCCTCCGTATTCTGCATGACAAAATGGACGTGGGGTCGCATCTTCGAACCTAACCAAGCTTAAATCCCCATTATCACAGGACAGAAAAAATGTTCGCACAAACCATTACCCCCATGTTGGCATTTAACGGCAATGCTTTTGAAGCGGCTGATTTTTATGTCGGGCTGTTCCCGAATGCGCGCATCCTGCAGCGCATGAATTACCAGGATATGAGCCTGGTTTCCGAGAAAATGGCGGCACTGACCGGCAAACCGATGCTGGTCGAATTGGAAATTGATGGGCAGAAATTCACCGCCTTTAACGATAATGGCAATAACATTGCCCAGGGTTTTAACCTATCGATCTCCTTTGTCAAATCCTGCGCCACCCAGGCCGAGATTGACCGTATTTGGGATGGGATCGTGGCGGCGGGAGGCAAGACGATGGCTTGTGGCTGGATTACCGATCATTTTGGCGTCACCTGGCAAATCATACCGAATAATTTGGGGGAGATGATGACATCCTCTGATCGTGCCGCCAGCCACCGCACCTTTGCCGCCATGATGCACATGATAAAACTCGACAAAGCGGCGTTAGAGGCGGCCTTCGCCGGGCCTTAGGGGCTTGAACCACACCCCGTAAACCACACCCCGTAAATCACACTCCCTAAACCACACCCTGTCAATCACACCAAACCTTTTTCGCGGAAATGCCGTTGGATCGACAGGGATAATCTTTCGGAAATTTTGCTTTGATAGCTGCGTTTGGCGAGTTGTTTTTCGTCGATCGGGTTCGAGATAAACCCCATCTCGACCAAGACCGAGGGGATGTCCGGAGCCCGCAACACCGCAAAATTGGCTTGGCGACGCGGGCGTTCCAAGGGGGTAAAAACCGGCGGCATGGTACGCACCAGTTTTTCAGCCATATCGCGCGAGGCGCGGGAGGTATCGCGCGACATCAAATCCAACAAGACCGGCCTGGCATCGGGGTCTTGCCCCTGTAATATCCCGCCCGCCAAGCGATCCGCGGCATTTTCGCTTTCGGCCAGCTTGGCCGCCAAACTGTCAGATGCTTCTTCCGACAAAGTATAAACCGAAAAACCGCGCATGGCGTGGTCGTGAATCGAATCGGCATGAAGCGACATAAATAACGCGGCCTGCGCCGCCCGCGCCAACCGCACCCGATCCGGCAAGGCAATAAACATATCGTCCCACCGCGTCAGAATCACATTAAATTTGCCACTGGCCGAGAGTTGCATCGCCAAATCACGCGCCACCGCCACCGTCACGGATTTTTCCTTGGTGCCAAAGCGACCAATCGCACCCGGATCACGCCCGCCATGCCCGGCATCAATCGCAATGGTCGGCAATAGCAGGCTGGCACGGTTGTTGAGGGGCGGGGACTTTTTAGGCGCATCGGCGGCAGCCCATGCAGCCCCATTTTTCCGGCCCATCACTTGGCCGCACCACCCAGCCAAAAACGCACCTAGGCTCTCGGTCATAAATTTCCGGCGCGACAGGGGAGAGAGAAATTTGGTCATGTTGGATTCTCAAGGGCGATAAAATTTAATCAATCCGTTAAGCCTAATCATAGTTCAGGCAAAACCTTAATGCAAGCGAATAAGTTATTGACTCTTATGATGGTTTTGCGGGCGGTTTGAAAGTCTGAACCCGTCCTAAAAAAAGGAGCGTCAGAGACAAGAGCGTCAGAGAAAAGAGCGTCAGAGACAAGAGCGTCAGAGACAAGAGCGTCAGAGAAAAGAGCGTCA
>JASGCR010000077.1 GCA_030054015.1 Candidatus Symbiobacter sp.
AAAGCGGACAGTTTACGTGCTCTAAAAGCGGACAGATCGTTTTGCTCGTGACAGTACTTACATTTTGTGTTGACTTTGATTCCCATTTGTGGCATAAGCTTCCATTAATGAGAAAGAGACAGGGGAGAGATTCTGAGATGCTATCAATGCGAGGAGTGAGCAGTAATACAATTTTGTTATGGGGAGGTAAATTTACCTTTGTCCCGAATATTTATTTGTGTTTTTCTTATTTAGATACAAATCATAATTTTAAAAATCAAATTAATTGGCTTCCATCATGCATGACCCGCTCAAAACTCCTAGGGATGTACATGCATTCCAATTATTTTGTTTCACTCTTTTCTTTCCTTCGATATAATTCACACGTATGCGACAGCATACTTTACTCAGTCAAGCCTTTGACTGAGTTTTGCCGTTTTTTCATTCAAAATCAACCTTCGATAGAGCAACTAGGGGCTAAGAGAACAATGTCAAAGATAGACAATCAACCAAATGACAATTCCTCGAATGCGCAACGCAAAATCAATGAATACCATGAGCCTGTTGCAAGCGGGAAATCCCCTCAATTTATCAAGGCATTTGCCTACCAAGCCGCGGATATTATGGGATACACGCCAAAAACCAAAGACTTTCGTAAATTAATTACGGATATTGGTGGAAAATTATACGAATTGGCAGATATGCCTTCGCCTTATGAAAATCGAAGGAGTTGTGTTTTCGTCGAAGAAAACAAAAAATTTATTATTTTTACCTCGGAACTTTCAGAGACTAAGAAGCAACGCTTTGATATTGCGCATGAGCTTGGTCATTATTTTTTGCATTATATGCTGCCGTACGCAGAGAACAAGGATAATCCACCTACACGTTTAAAGGCCGGACGCGGACTCGGAAACGTAAGCGAGAAAAGTAATGCCTCAGAACATGCCGAAGAGAGGGAGAATTTAATAAATGAAAGAGCATCTGAGGATGAGGCTAATTTATTTGCCTTCGCTTTTTTAATAAAGGACGAAACTTTTAATCAAACATTGGGTGATTTTAAAGGAGACTTAAAACTAACAGCTGATTATTATGGTGTTTCGCCATATATCATCAAGCTTTATGCTGACAGATTGGTCAAAAAATCAGATCAAGGTAATTCGGAAAATGACTGATATAACGAATGAATTGCCAATATTTGAACCAAAAGTGCGGTTGTTTATGAGTGTCGATTTAATTGGATCGACACCAAAAAAACAAACGGGTGGGGTTTTGCCACTTTCTCGCATTTATTCGAACCCTCCCAAACCAGATAAAGCTGATTCGTCTGACAATAAATCGAAAAGTGATGACACATTATTCTACCCAAGGTGGCATCGCCCCATTTTTAAATTTTTTTCGGAATTCGAAGCAAGTATGGAGCTTTATAAAAGAGAATACAAAAAATTCTGTGGTCTTAAAAACCAAAAACATTATTGCGATCCACGCCATGAACCCGTGGTTTGGAAGTACAAAGGTGACGAGATAATTTATACGGTATTATTGACAGATTCCTTGCACATGTTGCAATCAATTATATTGTTCTTAAGGGCTTTACAAAAATTCCGCCATGATAGTGGGTTTCGTAAAGGTCATGGTGATTGGGATGAAAGCATCACGAACAAAACAATAAACGTACCCAACTCTAATGACAAAACAAAGGAACTTCTAAACGCCAAGGCAACCATCTGGCTGGCGGGATTCCCAATACTTAACTCGGAAATTGGCATTAATATACCAAAAAATATCGATTTAGGCGATAGCAATGATTTAGAATCAGAAGGTGTCGAGCCAACGATTGCCAATCTTATTGAACTTGTTTTGTTGGCAGATTTAAATTCTGATGAGGCACTTTCAAAACTAAGTGAATATTTGAATTCAAAAAATTTTCAGTGTTCTGATGTCTTACAGGAAACAAAAGAAATTCAGGATATACTGGACATTATAAAGTCATATCTCAATGGTTCCTTCTCAAAAATAGACTTTGTTGGCCCTTCAATCGATATTGGTTTTCGCTTAACTTCCCTTGCCAATGAAAGGAAAGTGCCGATCTCATTTGAGGTAGCTTATATATTAGCTTTGATAGGAAAGCGAAATTCCAGTTTGGGTGATGATTTTTCCCAAAAAATTAACTTCCTCATGGAATGGTGTAAAGATATTGAACTTTATTGTAACGGTGCATTAAGGAAAAGCCAGAGACCAAAATCAATGAAAAGTGTTTTTTTTGCCAATCTTTTTTACGATGGGGGCATTAAATTAAAAGGCGTGTTTAACGATAAAAACTACCCGTATTTTTGGTTGCGCTCTCCCTATACACAAATTGACGCTGATACAGAAAAGGTAACAAATAAACGAGGCATAAATTTAAGTGTAATTGAAAGATATTGTGAAAAAATTTTTAAAGATAAGATAACCTTTATATTTAAACCTTTTATAAAAGGTTGCGTCGTAACAGGCGAGCCTTTGCCAGAATATCAAACCATAATTGAAAAGTGGAAGGCCAGGTATGAAAGAGACAAGGAAATCTATAATTCAACTCGACGAGCAGCTATCTTTGTGCCACAAAAAGTCTCTAAAGAAGAGAAGATTGCGGCTGAGAATGCCGCCAATCGCATTGCAGGCTTCCTTACCTAAAGCCCCTCAATAATCTCCAACGCCTGCTCGAAATCGGCATCGGTGGCATTAAGCGGCGGCACCAGGCGCAGCACATTATCGCGCGCCCCCACCGTCAATAACCCGTGATTTTGTAATGCCACCTGCATTTTGGCGTAATCGACCCCGGCGACGCAGCGCAGGCCGAGCAACAACCCCTCTCCCCGCACCTGGTCGAAAAACGCGCCTTGGCGGTGGGCGGCGGATAATCCGATCAATTTTTCCTTGAAAACCGCGCCTTTTTGCACCACCCGTGCCAAAAATGCCGGTTCGGCGATGATGTCTAATACTTTGGATGCCACCGCCATGGCCAAGGGATTGCCGCCAAAAGTCGATCCGTGGGTACCCGCACTCATGCACGCCCCCACCGCCTCGCTGGCCAAACAGGCGGCGACCGGGAAGCCGCCGCCTAATCCCTTGGCAATCGTCATAATATCTGGCGCAATAGAACTCCATTGATGGGCGAATAATTTGCCACTGCGCCCGATGCCGCATTGCACCTCGTCAAAAATCAGTAAAATGCCGTGTTGATCCGCCAGGGCGCGGAGCCGCTCTAAATCCCCAGGCGGCACCACCACCACGCCGCCTTCGCCCTGGATGGGTTCAATCATGATGGCGGCGGTCGCGGGTATAATGGCTTTTTCTAACCCATCCCAATCGCCCAAAACCACCTGGTCAAACCCTGGCATGACCGGAGAAAATCCCTCCAAATGTTTGGGATTACCGCCCGCCGCTAAATTGGCGAGGGTGCGGCCATGAAAAGCCCCGGCAAAGGTAATGATGCGGTTGCGCTCTGGCCGCCCTGCGACATAATGGTAACGCCGCGCCATTTTGAGGGCAGCTTCATTGGCCTCGGCCCCGGAATTGCAGAAAAACACCGTATCGGCAAAGGTTAAACCCACCAAACGCTCGGCCAATTTTTCTTGTTCGGGAATGCGGTACAGGTTAGACACATGCCATAATTTGGCGGCCTGGTCTTGTAAAACCTTTACCAATTCTGGCGGGCAATGGCCGAGACAGGTCACCGCGACACCGGCCGCAAAATCGAGATATTTTCTGCCGTCGGTCGCCACCAAAACCGCCCCCGACCCATGCGAAAACTGCAAATCTTGGCGGGCATAACTGGGTAGAACCGGCGTGATCATGTGCTTCCCTAAATTAACTGCAAATGTTAGACTATCTTATGTCCCATACAGAGCAATTTGATAAATTTCAAGCGCGTTTTTTGCGGCGGATGCGGGTGATGTGGTCGCAATCGGTGCCATATGCACACCTGGCGCGGCTGGATCGCCCGATTGGGTTTTGGCTGCTGTGTTTTCCGTGTTGGTGGGGTTTGGCTTTGGCCGGGGAGCGGCGGCTTGGCGATTACGCCCTGTTTTTACTGGGGGCGGTGGTGATGCGGGCGGCGGGCTGTGCCCTGAATGATTTGTTTGACCGCAAATTGGATGCCCAGGTCACGCGTACCCGTGATCGCCCGCTGGCATCGGGCGACATCTCACCCCGTGCGGCACTTATTTTTATGTTGGTGCTGTCTGGGATTGGTTTGGCGGTGGCCTGGCTGTTGGGCTATAAAATCGTACTCTTAGCCGCCGCGATCTTGCCGATGGTGGTGATTTATCCGCTCATGAAGCGAGTCACCTGGTGGCCGCAATTTTTCCTTGGCCTGGCCTTTAATTGGGGGGCGATTTTGGGCTATGCGCACGGCATTGAAACCGTGGCGGGCTTGACCCAAACCCGCCTGCCTGGGTTGGATGCGGCCTTGTTTATCCCTGGGCTGTTGCTTTATGCGGCGGGGATATTTTGGACCTTGGGTTATGACACGATTTATGCCCATCAAGACCGCACCGAGGATGCCAAATTGGGGGTGAAATCGACCGCTCTTTATTGGGGGACGCAAAAAACGCCGCTTTGGTGGTGTTATGGCGGCGCGGTCGTGCTGTTGGGATTGGCGGGAGTGGCGGCGGGGCGTGAATCCTTGGCTTTATGGCTGATGCTGGCAGCGGTGGCGGGACATTTTGCCTGGCAAATTATCACGCTTAATCCCGATCATCGCGGCAATTGCGCGACGCGGTTCCGCAGCAATTTTACGGTGGGGTGGCTCGTGACTTTGGGCTTGGTGGCGGCGGCGATTATGGGCAGCCTCCCTTAAATTTTTGTCATCTGGCGGATCATGGTCAAACATTCATCGCGTGGGGCTTGGCAACCGCCCGCCTCCCACCAACGTGTGAATTCTTTAAGGATTTTGCCCAATTCCTGGCCTTCGCTGAGGCCGAGATTTTTTAAATCCTCGCCGTTAATGGGCAGGGTGGGATGTTGCCAATTTTGGATCGCATCCCAAATTTCGGGGAGGATTGCGGTTCCCCGCGATCCGGCCAGGGCGGCGGCATCGCGGAGAAAATCCTGGCCCCATTGGCGCAACAGCCCATAAAAATCGCCTTTAGCTTGGGTTTTTTGCGGCCAGGCGGCGGCCAATGCGGTGACGATTTTAAGATAGTGCCGCTCGTCGCTGGAGATTTTCAGCCGCCGCGCCAAAACACCCACCTGGTCAGGCGGCAACATCGCCGCCAGGCGACGGAAATTTTTGACCGCGAGGTTTTTCTCGGATTCATACTGCCCCAGGCGCGCCAAATCCGCCAGGGCGGTAGGGGTAAATTCCGGTACGATGCTGGGCAATATACCGTATTGCGCCATCACGCCAAGGGTAGGCGCGGGATTGGGCGCGGCAAAGAGTTTTTTCAATTCGCTCCATTGCCGTTCAACCGCGACATGGCGTTTGAGCGCATCCAGCCCGGCCTGGCAGGCCAAAATATCAGTCCGGTCGGGAGGGGCGCGGCCAAACCAGGCCAAAAACCGGAAATAACGCATCAGGCGGAGATAATCCTCGGCCAGGCGGGTACTGGCATCGCCAATAAAACGGATTTTTCCCCGATGAATATCGTCTCGCCCGCCCAACGGATCATAAATTTCCCCGCTCATGTCCATATACAGGGCGTTGATGGTGAAATCACGGCGGGCCGCATCCACGGCCCAACTCTCTGACCAGGCGACGGTGGCGTGCCGCCCGCTGGTGGTCACATCTTGGCGCAAGGTGGTGATTTCTAGGGCCCATCTGGTGGCTGTCGGGTTGGTTGCGTCCGGTTTGGTTAAGACGGTAAAAGTGCCATGCTTTAACCCGGTCGGTATGATCGAGAATCCCGCCGCTTGTAACCGCGCCATCGCCGCGTCGGGGAGATATTGCGTGGCGAGATCAAGGTCAAATTTGCCGTCATGCCGCATAATCCAATCGCGCACACAGCCGCCGACAAAGCGGGTTTTCGGTGCCTCGCCTTGGGGATTGAGGAGGGTCATCACCTGTTGGATGGCTGGATGAGTAAGCCATTGTGGTGGCATTGGGAGTCCTTCCTCCGACCGTCATGGCCTGTTCATCGCCCCATGCAGGACACGCACGATCAAAATGCCGTCTTTTTCTTCGCGGTAATAGACCACATGGGATTTATAACTGTGCATTCTCAGGGATGGTTTGCGCGGGTTAAGTTTTCTTCCTATTTTTGGAGATGCCGCAAGGAGTTTGAACAGATCGATCAAACCATCATAATAAAGTTCCGCTTGTTTTTCGCCAAAAAGATTCCAACCCTCGGAATAAATATGTTCGAGGTCAAGGTCCGCACGGAGGGAGAGACTATATTTTACCATCTCTGAGTTTCTGACGCGTTTGCTCAAAAATTTCTTCAACGGTGCGGTCGCTGATGCCGCTCGCCAGGCCGAGTTCTAATTCATGCTCTAACCATTCCTGGTATTGTTTTTCGCGTTGGTCGGCATCGATCAGATGGGCAACATACGCGCTGGCCGAGGGGTAATCATCCTGTTGCACACGTTGAGCCACAAATTGCGACAAAGCCTCAGGTACAGTCACGGCATAAGATGGGTGGGTCATGGAAGCATCCTTTCACCCCGCCATTTTAACGAACGAAATGAGAAAAGTAAATCTCTTGCGACTTAACTCCCCCCGCAACGAAAAGCCCGCCCGCCCGATCCGTGCGGTTAGGACATTCGGTTAGCCATTGTGGTAGCATCGGGAATCCTCTGACCGTCATGGCCTGTTCATCGCGCCGTGCAGGACACGCACGATCAAAATGCCGTCTTTTTCTTCGCGGTAATAGACCACATGCGACCTGATCGTATGGGTGCGCAAATTTAAGCGATTGCTGGCAATCTTTCTCCCCATGCGCGGGAACGACGCGATTAAGTCAAAAATGCGAAACAATTCTTGACGGTAATGTCTGGCCTGTTCTATGCCAAATTGGGTCAAACTTTGGGCATAAATATTGGCGAGATCATGGTCGGCACGAAGTGAAATTCTATAATTGCCCATGGACGAATTTTTTCTCGACCTCGTCAAAAATTTCGTCGAGGGTGCGGTCGCTGATGCCGCTCGCCAGGCCGAGTTCTAATTCATGCTCTAACCATTCCTGGTATTGTTTTTCGCGTTGGTCGGCATCGATCAGATGGGCAACATACGCGCTGGCCGAGGGGTAATCATCCTGTTGCACACGTTGAGCCACAAATTGCGACAAAGCCTCAGGTACAGTCACGGCATAAGATGGGTGGGTCATGGATGCATCCTTTCACCCCGCCATTTTAACGAACGAAATGAGAAAAGTAAATCTCTCCCGCATTCCCGCAACGAAAAGCCCGCCCGCCCGATGCCAGGGGGTTAGGTTTCGTCTTTTTTGGGTTGATAGGTGGCGAGCGAGGTCAGGGCCAGTTGGCTCCATTGCTGGAAATTCGGATTTTTAACATTTATCGGGCCAAGATCGCCGCTTTGGGGAAAAAAATTCATCAGATTTTCGATTAAATTGAGCGAAATCCGCGCCGTGGCCCCCCAAATACGCCAGGATTCCCAGGCAAATTCAAACATGCGGGTCAATCCGGTTTCGGGCGATTCCCCCAGCATATATTGGTGATGCAGGGTAAGCAAAAACGGCAGCGGCACTTCAAAAATGGCGGCGACTTCGCGGTGATTGGGGATCAGCCGGGCGGCGGGATCAACCAACCCCACCACCGGCGTGATGGCGAAGCCGGTCGGCGTCTCGATTTCGGGCAATAACGTCACGACCTGGACGCAGTTCGGGTCAAGCCCGATTTCCTCGTGGGCTTCGCGCAAAGCGGTGGCGGCCAGGTCGGCATCCTGCGGCTCGACGCAACCGCCTGGGAAACTAATCTGGCCGGGGTGGCTCAGCAAATCGCTGCTGCGTTGGGTATAGATCAGGGTTGGAACCGGCATCCTTTGCCAGATCGGCACCAAAACCGCCGCCAGGCGTTTGCCATGGGCATTGCGGACGGCGCGGCCAGGGGATTTACCAGGGGATGCGGTTTTGGCGGATTGCGGGGCTTTGGGTGTGACGTTTGGCGTGGGTTTGGGCGGCTGCGCATTGGACATAGTTATCCGAGGGGGAAAAATCTCCCCTGGCTCCATATGCCGTAACGCGTTGCTCCGTGCCATTTTTCCTCCACCGCCAGTTCGGCCATTTGGTAATAAACCGAACGCGTGATGAGTGCCCTCATTCCTTCACGCAGATATATATAGGGTTTTATGCCATGATTTACACCTGGCACGATAATAATTTCGTGATCCGGCCCCGCCGTAATTTCCTGGTCGATATTGGTGGTAAAGCGGAGAATTTGCCCGCAACCCGTGCCGTCAACCGCCATGGCCTGGGCGATAAAGGGCGCATCTTCGACCATCACCCGCTCGCGCTCAACCGGCGTCACTAGGTAATATTCGTCGCCCACACGCCGCAAAATTGAGGCAAAAAGCCGCACCATCGCCGGACGCGCGATCAGGCTGCCGCGATAATACCATTTACCGTCGCGGTCTATTCTGAAATGTGCCGGCGGCAGGGACTCTCCGCCAGGCTCGGTCGCATCCTTCGGCAGAATTTCATCCGTCACACCTTACTCCCCCCTCATGATTGTGTTTTATACTCGGTTGCCCAAAGAATTCCCTTTATGACCGCCCTTCCTGCTTAGGGAACCTCTGAATAAGGCGAAAAAATCTCTGACCCCCCCTTCCTGCTTAGGGAAGGTCTGAATAAGTAGCAAAAGCCACTGACCTCCCCT
>JASGCR010000078.1 GCA_030054015.1 Candidatus Symbiobacter sp.
AATGACGCTCCCTCTAGGCCGCTCTCTAGCTGCGAGGCGGCGGGTAATGACGCTCCCTCTAGGCCGCTCTCTAGCTGCGAGGCGGCGGGTAATGACGCTCTTTTTTTGCCGTACTTGGAGCGGGTGAAGGGAATCGAACCCTCATAGCCAGCTTGGAAGGCTGGAGCTTTACCACTAAGCTACACCCGCATTGTCATGTTACAATTTAACGCAGGACGGTTTTTGAACCCGTCGCTCATATTGGGGGGTGGTGGAGGGGGAAGGATTTGAACCTTCGTAGACGTGAGTCGGCAGATTTACAGTCTGCTGCCATTGACCGCTCGGCCACCCCTCCAGATCGCGCCCTAAGCCCCCAACCAACGCAAAGGCCCGTGCAAGACCACGATGATGTTGTGTTAGGTGTTTTTACGGGGGATTGTCAATCATTATTTTAACAGAAGGCGGCAAATATCTGTCTTTTTGTTGCCCATCCTGCCGAATTCCTGCCCATAATTTTACCAATATGCTATGGCTTGATTGGGTCTGGCGGGCATCGATGCGGGCCTCGATTGGGCCGCAAGCCGCCGCTTTTTTTCATTCTGTTTTAACCGAAAGCCCCCCCCTATGGACGCGAAAAAGAAATCTGTGTCTGCGGACTCTGTTTCTTCCCCGACGGATTACTGGCTGTTTGGTCTCCACGCCGTCAAGGCCGCCCTGGCCAATCCAGCGCGCAAAATCCGCCGCTTGGTGTGGTTGGACAAAACCGGCAACCCGCCAGATTTTCTCGCCGCCCTTCGCCTGGACAAAGCCCTGGACAAAACTCTGGACAAAATTCCGACCGAGCCGGTAACGCTCGACAAAATGGAAAAGATTTTGCCGCGCGGGGCGGTGCATCAAAATATCGCCGCCTTGGTTGCCGCCTTGCCGCATCGGGGATTAGACGACATGCTGGCCGCCATGCCGCAACGCGCCACGATTTTGGTGCTGGATCAAATCACCGACCCGCATAATTTTGGGGCTATTTTGCGCTCGGCGGCGGCGTTTGGGGTGGCCGGCCTGGTGGTGACCGAGCGTCATGCCCCGCCCCTCAACGGCACCGTCGCCAAGGCCGCATCCGGCGCGTTAGAGCTGGTGCCGATTATGCGGGTGGTGAATTTAGCCCGCGCCCTACGCCAATTGCGCGAGGCCGATTTTTGGCGCATTGGCCTGGCCGAGGGCGGCCAGGTGCCGCTCGACCAATTGCTGCGGCAACCCCCGCCTATGGCAAGAATCGCCTTGATTGTGGGGGCGGAGGGCAGTGGGATGCGGCGATTAACCAGCGAATCCTGCGATGTTTTGGCGCATCTGCCAACCAAAGCGGATTTTTCGACCTTAAACGTATCCAATGCCGCCGCGATTGCGTTATATGAATGCGCGCGCCGGTTTAATGTAATTTCTGGCTAATAGGATGCGACCATGCCCATATCACCAAAACTTCCGATTCCGGCCTATCAAGCCCCCAAGCAAAAACGCCGCATTGCCAAGACCCTATTGGTGGCGGTGGATTGCCTCAATGTCCCCGCCGCCGCCATTTCCATGCAAAAATCAATGGCGCAGGCCGAGTTTGAAGAGGCGATATTCTTCACCGATGCGGCGTGGGATACGCCCGAACTTGCCGCGATGATCGCCCCGGCGCGTGTGGTTACCATTCCCAAAATTAATTCTTATGAGGAATATTCCAGGTTCATGATGAAGGATTTATACCATCACGTGACCCGCGATTTTGTTTTGGTCACCCAATGGGATGGGCATATTTTGGATGGGGCGATGTGGTCGCCTTTGTTCCAACAATATGATTATATTGGAGCGGTGTGGTCGTTTTATCCGCAAGGTGATCCTTACCGCGTCGGCAATGGGGGATTTTCTTTGCGCTCGCGGCGGCTTTTGGCGGCGTTGCAAGATGACCGTTTTGCGCCCGGAAAGTTAGAGGATAATTTGATTTGCCGCCAATATCGGCCCATATTGGAGTCCGAATATGACATCGTCTTTGCCGATGACGAGATTGCGGCAAAATTTGCCATTGAACACGCGCCGCGCACCGCCGCCAGTTTTGGCTTTCACGGCAAATTTAATTTTCCCTGGGCTTTGGGCTGCGAAGAAACCGCCCGAATCGTGAGTTTATCCCCGTCTTTCATAAAATCCGATAGAGAGGGCATCGATATATCGAAACGCTTATACAGCGATGTCGATATAGGTCTGTTGCTGTATTATTTCTTGCGCGGTGATGAGGCGGGTCTCGCCGCCATGCGACGGGCGTTATTTGCCGATGCGACCTATCCGCCGGAACAACTGGCCAAACTTTTTAACCAGGTGACCGCGTCCCCCAGTGTGGGCAAGGCCCTGGCGACATGTATGGGGTTGGTTTAATTCGGGGGATTATGCGGCGGCTTATTTCTCGCCCTTGGCGGTTTGGGGCAATTCGGAGGGCGGCGGCGTTTTGTTTTTATGGGGGCGCAAAAAAGCAGTGACCATGATCACCAATGATCCACCACCTAAGATGCTTCCACCCGCCACAAAAGCTGCCACGCCATCATGCCCATTTAAGGCGAGGAATACCGCCAAGCCCACAATGATCATAATCAAGCAAATCAACGAAATTGCCAGCAGAAAAGCGCGGTTGATGCCCAATATGTCCATTGATCTTTGGTGATGCCGTTCATTGACGAATTCTTCCATTACTTTTTGAGCAAAGCCAGGCGAGAATTTTTCGTATTCGGAAAGGTAATAGGGCGGCGGTAGCGGCCCCGACCAAGTTTCAATATAGGCGATCTCGGTCACACCAAAAAATTGTATTGGTTTTAATTGTTTGGCGGTTGCTAAACTGGCCGGTTCAGACCTCGACCCACTCTCCATCGCGCTTGATGAAAACCTTTCCATATCGTTTCCGCTCGTGGACGTAGACATTTAATTCCTCCTCGGTCATGGTAATGCCTTGGCTGTTGCTCGCCGCCATGCCGTTATGTCCCATCACCCGCGTTAAATCACCGCCGATGCGGTTCCAGGAATCTTGCCAATCCGACATGACCCTTTCATTGCGATCCTGTTCGGTGGCAAAAAAAGCCTGCCCCATGCGGGCAAAGCCATCGCCCATGGCACTAAATCCAGAAAGAACATTTTGCAACATGGTGGGTCTCCATCATTTTAAGTCGTCATAAGTGGTCGTACGTGGTCGTCAGTCGTCGTGAACGCGCCGGAACCTGGTAGAACACTGAACTGATTAATATGTCTTGTCAAGAATCATTTCAAGGGAAAAACGGGCATCCCCTGAGATAACCCTGGAGAAAAATCCGGGAAAAATCCATGAAAACTCATTGCTTCGCCATGATCTCCATTGCTTGCGCCGCCGCCGCGCGGATTTTGGCGACATCCCCGGCCATCAAGGATTTTTCATCCGACAGACCGCCGCCCATCCCCACCGCATAGGCACCCGCCGCGAAGTAATCGCTCGCCTCGGCCAGGCCTATCCCGCCCGTTGGCATCAGATCAAACTTGGGATAAACCGATTTGATGGCGCGAAGAAATTCCGCGCCGCCCAATTGTTTGGCGGGGAAAATTTTAACCGCATCCGCGCCCGCCTGATGTGCCGCCAAAATTTCACTCGCCGTTGCGCCGCCCAGATAAAATGGCACTTTATGCTCGGCCACCAGCGGCAACAAACCAGGCGGCGCGGCGGGCGAGACCATAAATTGCGCACCCGCCGCCAAGGCGGCCTGGCCCTCCGCCTGGGTCAAAATCGTACCCGCACCGATCAACCTGTCCGGATAGTCGCGGCATAAACGGGCAATCAGCGGCACAGCATCCGGAATGGTCAATGTCACCTCGAAAATTGCAATCCCCGCATCCGCAAGGATTTCGATTAATTTTAAGGCATTATCGCCATTTTTGGTGCGGATCACCGGAATGATTTTGCCTTTTAATTTGGCATGGTTTGTCATCATGTCATCATACCCATGAGTGGCGGTTGGTTGTGCTTGGTCACCGGTTTTATCGTAGCCCGCCTCGTCGCAAATGGCAAGCCCGTCTGACCGCGGCGTGAGTACAGGCAGTTGCCGCATCTGTTCGAAGATACTCTTAAATCACATCAAGCGGCTGTCATAGGCCCAATGCAAGAGAGATTGTCTTTGACGCGGGCGGCAATGGTGGTCACCGGGTCGGCAATGGGCTTTGATCTGCGCGATGTGGCGGCGATAGGCCCGCCAACGCTTGATCTGGCGCAAATCCTCGGCTGGCATACGTCGCCCCATGAAATAGCGGCAATACCATTGGAACCAGCCGCGCGGATCATCCGCATGAATCCAGCCCTTTGCCCGCCATTCTGACAAAGCTTGACTCGCGCTCACGCCAAAATAATTCAGGGCATGATTCGCGTGGGTTGGGGATAATTTGGCGTGGGTAAACCAATGGGTGGGAAATTCGTTTTGGCAATCTGACATATATTTGCCGCCAAACACGCCCAGTTCCAGCATTTCCTGTGGGTTTAGCTCCGGCGCAAAACCTGGGTCGAAATTTTTTCCCATCGGTGCGACCAACCAATAACCATATCCGCGCTGCATCTTGTCGTTCACAGTCACGTAATGGGCGCGTTCGGCTTGGTCGGGTGAAAATTGATTGGTCATATAAGTGTTTGCGTATGTGGTTTAATTTTGTGACTCTTTCTCGCGCTTTGCCATTTTGCGGTCAAACAGAATGACAAAAGCGATGCCAGCGACCAACAGGATATTAAAACCGGTCAGAAAAACAGTTAATGGTTCCATTATATATTCCCTTTACGCAAAACATGCTCTAGGCTCAGTCCGTGCCAGCCGAAGAGGAATCATACCAAGACCGCCCATCGCGTTCGATCAAGGCAATAGCAGCTGAAGGCCCCCAACTGCCCGACGGATAGGGTTTGGGGGCCATTTGGCAGGTACTCCACCCCTCCAGGATGGGATCGACCCAATCCCAGGCGGCTTCGACTTCGTCGCGCCGCATGAACAGGGTTTGATTGCCGCGCACCACATCCATCAGCAACCGCTCATACGCATCCGGCACGGCAATGCCAAAGGCCTTGCTGAAACTCATATCCAGCGGCATATAAGACAGTCGCATCCCGCCCGGCCCGGGGTCTTTGAGCATGACCCATAATTTCACGCCTTCATCGGGTTGCAGGCGCAACACCAAACGGTTGGGGTGAACCGTGCCAAGATTGCTGCGACCCGCCGCATTTTGTTCATTCCCGGCCCCAAAAATCGAATGGGGAATGGCGCGGAAGGTGACGATTATTTCGGAACAACGCTCGGTTAGTCTTTTGCCGGTACGCAGGTAAAATGGCACCCCAGCCCAGCGCCAATTTTGGATTTCGGCTTTGATCGCGGCAAAAGTTTCGGTATTGGACGGACTGCCCAGTTCCTCGACATAAGAACGCGCCTTGCCGCTTTCATGGGATTGCGCCACGCCGCCCCGATATTGCCCACGTACCGTCACTTGTTCGACGTTTGCGGCGGTGATCGGTTTCAACGCGCGCAACACCTTTAATTTTTCGTCGCGTACATCATTGCTGGCATCCGATCGCGGCGGCTCCATCGCCACCAAGCACATAAGTTGGACGATGTGGTTCTGCACCATGTCGCGCAAGGCCCCGACATGGTCATAATAGGCGGCGCGGGCCTCTAATCCCAAAGTCTCGGCGACGGTGATTTGCACGTGGTCGATATGGGCGGAATTCCACAAGGGTTCAAACAATCCATTGGCAAAGCGCAAAGCCATCAAATTTTGCACCGTTTCCTTGCCCAAATAATGGTCAATGCGGAAAATTTGGTTTTCCTGGAAGACTTTGCCGACCGCATCATTAATCGCTCGCGCCGATTGCCCATCCCGGCCCAGCGGTTTCTCCACCACCAACCGCGCATTGGGGGTCACCAACCCATAAGCGGCGATTTTGTCACAAATCGGGCCAAATAAATCCGGCGCCACCGCCAGGTAAAAGGCACAAATTGGGTTGGGCGAATTTTTCAGTTTCTTTTTTAATTCCGGCCAGCCCGTTTCGTCATTAACATCCAATTTTAAGGGATGAATGCAGGCGAGGAATTTCTTGACCGCCCCTTCGTCATATTCGGCGGCGGTGATGAATTGCTGTAATTTCTGCCTGACCCATTGGGTAAAGGATTCCGCCGAATCCAAACTGCGGGCCAGGGCAATGATGCGCGCCCCGTCCGGGATTTGGCCATCACGGTGACGGCGATACAAAGCGGGAAATAATTTCCGCGCCGACAAATCGCCGCTCGCGCCAAAGACGATAAGATCAAATTTTTCAACGGCAATAATGCGTGAGGTCATTTTTTTCAGTCTTTATTAGGGTTAGTTCATTTCGTTTGGCAATGAGTTTCGATGGTAAATGGAGCTTCGATGACCTAATTTAACAACCAAAATGGTTAATTCGCTATCGATGATGCGGTCAATCAAACGATAATCACCGACACGAAATTTCCAAAAATTAGAATAGAGTTTTCCCTCTAACTGCTCTGCTTTTTGACGTGGATTCTCAAGTGTGAGCACCGATTTTTCGAAATACTCGATGATTCGACGCTTTATTTGGCGGTCGAGTTTCTCTAATGTCCGCTCAGCATTGCTGGAAAATTTAAGATTCCAAACCATGTTTGGCCTTAATTTCCGCCAGGGTGTAGACTTGAGACTGGCCTTGCTCGATGGCCAGCAATTCCATCTCGGCTTCGTGAATGTCTTCTATATCTTCAAGATGTTCCAACAATGCTTCGTGCAAAAATGACGAAGCATCGGTCGCCAGATAATCACAAGCGGCCTTAAGTCGGGTTTCAAGGTGATTTGGCACTTCAAGCATCAACATTGTTTGCACCGTTCATTCAGATACAGCCATGATATTAGTGAAATTTTGCCCGAACTGCAAGTTATGAGCACAGGTTAAACCATTATGCGGTCACGTTTGAGAGGGGGGATCAATTTTTGGACGCCTACTATATCCATTCAAAGCAAATTGCAAAGCACGAAGCAAAGGATAGGTTTCGCTGATTGCATTATCGAATACGATTCCCTTAGTTTTGATAAAATGGATAATCTCTTTTGACATAAAGTCATCAATCCCCATTACATCAAAGGTTAAGTCATTAGATTTAATCAAGTCTGATGTCGGTGCATTGATACAAATGGCAATTTGTTTAATCTGATATGCATCCGAGCCAGGCCATACAAAAACTTCTTTTGCGATATATTGACGACCGGCAGCCATTTTTTTCGTTAATATTTTTATCCTCTCATCCCATTTTTTGGCATCCAATTGCGCCTCATAATGATAAACACTATGTTCATTCGGGTTAAAGCCAACGACATCCAATTCACCTTCATAACCGCCAGTTAGCAATTTCCCAACTTTGACGTTGGTTTTTACAAAATATCCACGAATTTCAAGGTATTCTTTAATCAAAGTTTCTAGTGTATTTACCATGATGTTCTTCCATTTTTATTGACTTAAAGCGTTATTTTATAACAATTCCTTAACCTTAATAGCGAAAAAACGCACCAATAATTGGTCGATTATGGAAAAATGTTCGGTATCCATAACGCCAATCATTTTGGATAATTTTGCAATCGGTACAGTGGAAATTCGATCAAGGGCAATTTGCGAGGGTACGGCCAGGCCATTACTAAAACTTGGCTGAATGACGGGCCGAAAAAAGTTGGATTCTGTGATGGCTGAGGAAAGCGGACAAACCGTAATGGTAAGGGCTGGCTCGGTAAGATAGGATTGGAGGATGAGAACCGGTCGCGGTTTGCCCAGGTAATCACCTTTAAGCGAGGCAATCCAAATTTCACCGCGCGTCATAGGGTGCTTCCAAAGCCATAACTTCCTCAAAGGCTTCGTCGATCCAGGCCATCTCATCTTCCGCCTGAGGTGACGTGGCAATAAGATTCATCTGCCGCTTTAATTCCGCTTGTACTGACGGATCATTCAAATCAACCCGCAGCAACCACGGGGTTTCGGCAAAACGCCAGACCGGGACATCGGCATGACCGACAATATGACCAACCCCCACGGAACCAACCGCCAGGATTTTGGGCGCGTCATGGCCTGACGACGCATTATATGCGCCGTATGCGCCATGTGCATTATATGCGCCGTACGCGCCGTTATCATGACGGTCAAAAACATGGTTGGAAGCACGGTCGAAACTCATCATTTAAGTCATCCGCATTGAAATCGACATCTTTATGATGCGATGATTTTTTGGCATAGTCAAGGATATTTTTTACCATGGGTGGTAAGGGACGATAAAAAACTGGGGCGAGTGACCGGAATCGAACCGGCGACATCTAGAATCACAATCTAGCGCTCTAACCGACTGAGCTACACCCGCCACGGGGTAAAAATCATAGCGTTTAATTATTATTTCATGGCTTCTTCGCTAAGTCCGCTTTGCCACGCAGAAGCGCACAGCGGTCTAAGCTCAGAATGACAATAATTTCTGCCATTCGATGCCTTCATAAATCGCTTTGGCGGTAAACGCAAGTGCGAAATGAAACACCGCCCCCAAAGGAAGGTCTGAACAAGTCTTAAAAACAAAAAAAGTGGCATTTGCGAGCGGGCGTTTACGCCCGCGAAGCAATCCAGTAACATCATGAAATTGCTGGATTTTTCTGGATTGCTTCGCGGCACGCCGCTCGCATATGTGGATGGCTCTCCTTTGGCAAGATGTTTTTTTGTCATGAT
>JASGCR010000079.1 GCA_030054015.1 Candidatus Symbiobacter sp.
AAGCAGGAAGGGGGGGTCAGAGATTTTTTCGCCTTATTCAGACCTTCCTTAGGGATAGTCCGAACAAGTCCCAGAAACAAAAGAAATGGCATTTGCGAGCGGGCGTTTACGCCCGCGAAGCAATCCAGAAAAATCTTGAAATTGCTAGATTTTTCTGGATAAGCGATGCGGCTTTGCCGCTTGCCGCCGCGCGAACTAAAGGGCGGCATAAAAAAAGGGCGTCATTACCCGCCGCGCAGCCAAAGAGCGGCAAAAAAGGGAGCGTCATTACCCGCCGAAATATCCGTGGAACACGGATATTTCGAGTCGGGTAATCCCCCAGGAGTATTGGGGAACAATACGCCTGGGGGATTACCCGACTCGGACGGCAAGCGGCAATCCGCTTGCCGTCCGGCGGGTAATGACGCTCTTGTTTTGACGCTCTTTCTTTTAATATTGCGGGGTGATAAATAGGGGAAGGGGTTGCCCCAATTTGCATTATGTATTATGTTAAGCTTGATAAGTCGATAATGTTGTTAAAGAAAGAAGGTGTGTCATGGCCAATGACTCCGTAACCCGCAACCCGCGTTCGCCCCAATCGCGTCAGTCCGGTGATCAATTGACGGCTTATGAACGTTTGCAACAGAAAAAAGCCGCGCTGGCCCAGGCGGATCAACACGCGTCGGGACAGACCGCGCTCATCGATCCCAGTGCAATTCGCAACGAAGATGACATTTTGGCGCAATTATCGCGTGCGCATCGGGCGCAACAAATGGCCATGGACGAGTTAAAACACCGCGCGGATGAGGAGGGAGATGATCACAATGATCACCATGCCCCCAAGGCCAGGAAAAAGAAGAAGAAACGCTCCCCCCAAGAACCCTGGACAAAATCGGCGCGTCGCTTCGTCGCGCTGCCGCAAAACCCGATTGCCAGGCGGCTGATGTTTGCCCTGATCCTGGTCATGATTGTGGTGGTGATTGACCAAATGTCCAAATCTTTCGTGCGGGACTATTTGATCGCATGGGGCCGGAATCAAATCACCATCACCCCATATTTCGCCTTGGTGGGGTGGAGCAATTCTGGGGTCAGTTTTGGGCTATTTGCCGATAGCGGGCCGACGGGCAATATGATATTTGTGTTGCTTAATCTGGTGGTCTCTGGCTATCTTTTGTGGCGGATCGCCTTCATCCCCAATTTTTTGCAAAATTTAGGCGGGTGCCTGGTGGTGGGCGGGGCGCTTGGCAATATGATGGATCGCCTGCAATATGGGGGCGTGTTTGATTTTTTATTGTTCCATCTGGGTGAATGGTATTTTCCGGCCTTTAACTTTGCCGATACCGCCATCACATTGGGGGTGGTGATTATGATGTTAGATTGGATGTTTGGTTATGACGTTAAGGAAGAATAGGCCTAACGCGGCGTTGACAGGATTTCGTTCTCGGCTGGCCGCTCCTCGGTTGGGGAGGGTGTTACCTCTGTGCCTGATTTTTTCCCTGGTGTTATTGAGTGGCTGCAGCCAGTCGGCGCGCCGTTGGTTAGGCTTTGAGCGCACCCCGCCCGACGAGAATTTGATCAAAACCAATCCGCCCTTGATCTTGCCGCCCGATTATCATTTGCGCCCGCCCGTAAATGCGGGTGAAGCCCGCCCCGCTGCCGACAAAGATGCCGGCAAAACCGCCAATGATACCCGCGATATTTTGCTCAAAAGCGGCAACAAGCCCGATAACAGCAAAGGCAATTGAACCAAGCGTCAAACCGGCGGGGGGCCATGGAAAACGCAACCTTACGCCTGGCCATTCGCGGCATGAATTGCGCCTCGTGCGTGGCCAGGGTTGAAAAATCCTTGTTGCGGCAGCCCGATGTGGCGGCGGCCTTGGTCAATCTGGTCACCAACGAAGCCGTGATCACCGCCAAACCTGGCCAAAATCTTGACCGCACCAAATTGATCGCGGCGGTCGCAAAAATTGGCTATCACGCCGCCTTAATCCCCCCATCCCCGCCAAATTCTGCCGCCAGTGCCGATGCGCAACCGCCCCTTGCCTGGCGGCAAGTCTCCTCGCCGCGCCAGGCGATGGGTCTCATGGTCGCTTTGGGCAAAAATCCAGACTTACGGGCGGGGCTGGCCTTGATGTTGGCGGCACCGTTTTTGCTGGCCATGCTGGCCGAGGGTTTGGGTAAGATATTTTCCCTTCCCCTTCTCATGAACCAAGCCCTGCTGCCAAATTGGCTGCAAGCCGTACTCGCCACGATCATTTTGTTCGGATTGGGGGCGGGTATTTTGGCATCGGCGGGGCGGGCTTTGCGCCAGGCCACCGCGACCATGGACAGTTTGGTGTCCCTGGGAGCCTTGACCGCCTGGGGTTATAGCCTGGCCGAGATGTGGTTTAGCCCGTCCCAAATGTCGCCCCATTTGTATTTCGAGGGGGTCGGGTTGCTGGTGGCTTTTGTCTTATTGGGGCGGGCTTTGGAGCATCGCGCCCGCGCCCGCGCCGGTGATGCCATTGCGGCTTTGCGCCAATTACAGCCTTTGACGGCACGGGTGCAGCGACCGGGCGGCGAACAGATTTTTTCAATTAATCAATTACAAGTGGGCGATATTGTGCTGGTGCGGGCGGGGGAGAGATTGCCCGCCGATGGGGTGATTATCGAGGGGGCGGCTGCGGTTGATGAATCGCTCGTGACTGGCGAATCGCTGCCAGTTTCCCGCCAAATGGGCGATAAATTGGTGGCGGGCAGTTTGAATCTCGATGGGTTGCTTGCCCTTCGCGTTACCGCCCTTGGCGCGGACAGCATGATCGCCCAAATCATCCAACACGTCGCCGCCGCCCAAGGCTCGAAGCCCATCTGGCAAAAACAGGTCGATCAAATTGCCGCCTGGTTCGTCCCCGCCATTATTCTGCTCGCGGCTTTGTGTTTTGTGGGCTGGAGCTGGGGCTGGGGCGTGGGTGTGGGCGCGGGAGATTTTGATCGCGCCCTTGCCGCTGCGATGGGGGTGTTGGTGATTGCCTGTCCCTGCGCCCTGGGCCTCGCCACGCCGGTGGCCATGATGGTCGGGGTGGGCCTGGCGGCGCGGCGCGGCATTCTTATCCGCGATGCCGATAGTTTGGAGTCCTGCCGCAAAATTGATTTTTTGCTGTTTGACAAGACGGGTACGCTGACGATGGGCAAACCGATGGTGACGGATTTTTTCAGCCTGGCCTTTGCGACGACCCAAGACCAGACCGTCCTAACGGCGGAAATTTTCCTGATCCAGGCCTTGCAACAAGGATCAATCCATCCCCTGGCCGATTCGGTGCGCCGTTATGCCGAGGGCATCGGGCGGGCAGCCGACCCCCTCATTATTACCGAGGTCAAGACCATCGCCGGATGTGGGGTAACGGCGGTGATCAATGGAAAAAAATATGGCTTTGGCAATTTAAGGCTGTTCGCCGATGATCCCGACCTTGCGTCGCTGGCATCCGCACCAAAATTGGCCGAGTGGCAACGGGAAAAAATGGCGGCGGGGGAGACGGTGTCGTTTCTGGCATCGTTGGAAGAAAATCCACGCTGGCTGGGCGGGATGAGCTTTGCCGACACGCTGCGCCCCAATGCGGCGGCGGCGGTGGCGCGGCTGCACCAAATGGGGATAAAAACCATGATCGTGTCGGGCGATAACCCGGCCGCCACCCAGCGCATCGCCGCGCAATTGGGCATCGATGCGTATGAAGGCAATTTAACCCCAGCCGGAAAATTAGAGATCATTCTGCGATTGCGCCAGACTGGAAAAATTTTGGCGATGGTGGGTGACGGAATTAACGATGCCCCGGCCCTGGCCGCCGCCGATTTGGGGCTGGCGATGGGAGGCGGCACCGATATCGCCATCAAAGCCGCCGCTTTGGTGTTGATGCGGACTGATCCGGGTTTGGTGCCAGAGGCTCTGATACTGGCGCGGCGGATTCACGGCAAAATTCGCCAAGGCCTGGCCTGGGCCTTTGCCTATAATATTATCGGCATTCCGGTGGCGGCGATGGGTGCTTTATCGCCGCAAATGGCGGCGGCGGCGATGGCCGTGAGTTCGATTGCGGTGGTGGTCAATGCCCTGAGCTTACGCTGGGGGCGGGGGGGATGGTAGGGATGGTGAGCCTGGGTGGTGTGATGCGTGACATGTTCTATGAATAATTGGCAATTCACGTAAAAAAATGTTATGACGGTGTCAGATTTTTCTTTCCCTCAACCCCGTTACGTGATACGTTACACATGATAAAGAGTTTTGAGAGCAAAAACGCTTGGCTGTTATTCAATGATCGCCCGGCCCCAAAATTACCGCCCGATCTGCAAAAAATCGCGCGGCGGAAATTGGCGATGGTGGCGGCGGCCAAACGGATTGAGGATTTGCGCCTGCCGCCCGGCAACCGCTTGGAAGCTTTACGCGGCGACCGCGTTGGTCAATGGAGCATCAGATTAAACGACCAATGGCGGTTATGTTTTGCCTGGCACGATGGCGATGCCTATGAGGTTGACATTGTCGATTATCACTGAGAATCCTTATTATAGTTTTACGATACCCTTATGATCGAGCGGAGAATATGATGAGCAAGACCCAACAACCCTCTTTTGTCGCCGAGGCGCAACGCCCGTTTCGCGGCAAGGATTTCGTGGCCCCAACCCATATGAAATTAGATGGGATGCGGGAGACGGGCATGGTCACGGGCGTGGACATGGAGATGGTGTCGACGTTACCGTTGCCGTCGTCGTTGCCGTCGAATTCGCATTCGCATTCGCTTTTACCGCCCGACGCGCTGCATTACGCAAGCGGCGGGGGTTTTGGCACATTGGACACATTGGACAAATTGGACACGTTGGACACATTGGACACGTTGGACAAATTGGGTACGATGGGCACATTGGAAGGCGATGCTTTGCCGCCCGTGACGCCTGGCGAAATCCTGGCCGAGGAATTTATGCAGCCCTTGGGTTTGACCGCGCGCGGCCTGGCGGCAAAATTGGGGGTACCCCCCAATCGCATCTCCGAAATCATCAAAGGGCGGCGGATGCTCACCGCCGATACGGCACTGCGACTTGAGGCGCATTTTGGCGTCTCGGCCGAATTTTGGCTGAATTTACAGATGAATTATGATTTGCGGGTGGCGCGGGCTGCCGTATAAAGGCCACCCTGCTAAAACATCATGGTATGATAGCGCAAAGCATGAAGCCCATAATATAAGAGCAAATCAATCGCCAAGACGGCGGCCAAACCCACCACCGATAACCAAACCGGTAAGGGCTTATTGGGCTTATCATCGATTAATATCCCAATCAGAATGATGATAATCATCAAATGCCCGACCGCATCGACTTTGCCAAAGGGAGCAATGGCGGATATAAATACAAACAACAAGGCAATGGCCGATAAACGCCGTATCATCGGTGTCCACAACAAGCCAAAGGCACAGGTAAATTCAATCACGCCCGCCGCATTCATATATAAACCAGGGGGGAAACCAAAGGCAATCTCTGGCTCCGTGACTAATACCGGATAGGTCCATCCAGGATAGGCCCATTTTTCCACCGAGGCCCAAATCAAGGTAATCCCCGCCAACCAACGCGAAATATCCAGCGGCCTTATATTACGAAAATTTCGCCCCAAACCCGATAAAAATAAATAAGCCGCCAAGCCCAGAAATATGGGATAATCCAACATATGAAAAAAGCCGTATTCTCTAACCCCATAGATGTATAAAACCACGATGCCAATGGCGGACAAAATCATGGTCGGACGCCAAAACAAACCAATCGCAATCGCAATTTGATAAAGCGCGATGTGGGTGTGCGCGGTTTTTAATTCCGGCGTTAAAATCGTCCCCCCCAACAGAGGTACCGCGACAAAGAACACGGCGGTGCCGGCGCGATACAAATCATCAACCCGATACATAAACATAAGCGAAAGCTTGTCTAAGCCCTTATTGATCGAATGCCCGATCGGGGTGCGTTCAACGGCACAGGCCAGGAAAAAGATAAAAAATCCCAAGCCCGTTAAGGCCAAAAATTGGCGCGAGACCACTTGCGATAAAAGTTTGGGCTGGGCCGGTACGTCATAACCAGCAAACCATTTGACATGGGCAGAGGCCGCCCCCGCATACAAGGCCGCCAGGCCAATAAGACACATGCACCCAAGTCTTAACCAAAAAACCGATTTTTGGCTTGAATTGAACATAGGAACTGACCTGATCGACATAGTCCACCCATATGATAAATTTTATGATTAAACTATGTCGTTAAAAACTAATTTCTGCAATGTTTTTCTTAAAAACCGGCAAAAATAACCGCATTTTTGCCCAATAACGCCAGCCAAACGCACCGGCTTTGGTCAAAACAAAGGGTGAGGAAAAATCCCCACCCTTTTAAGCTTTCGCAGGCTGGGTGATGGATAACCATCCCCGAACCCCGCCCGCCATGACCAAATCCGTCGCGATTAATCATACAAAACGGCGGCGATTTTGGCATCCTTCATATTGGTCTTGTCATACCAATAAAAACCGGTATCGATGACTTTGTCGATTTTTTCGCCCTTTAATGCTTTGACGGCGGCTTCGACGGTTTTATAGCCAATGCCGACCGGATTTTGGGTAATGGCCCCGGCCATTAATCCGCTCATAATGGCTTCCTTTTGGGTTTTGCCGGAATCATACCCAACAATGACAATGCCGGTCTTTTTCGATTCTTTGACGCCATTAACGACACCGATGGCACTGCCTTCATTGGTGCCAAAAATCCCCTTCAATTGGGGGTTGGCTTGGATCAAAGCCTTGGTGATTTCGGTGGATTTCAAATGATCGCCGCCGCCCACTTGCACCGAGACGACGCGGATATTGGGGTGTTTGGCTTTGATTTGATCGACAAAACCTTTGGTGCGGTCAATGCCGGTGCGGCTGGTTTGATCATGGGCAACCACCGCGACATCGCCTTTACCGCCGATTAACTCGGCCATTTTATCGGCAGCCAAAGCGGCGGCGGCAAGGTTGTTGGTGGTGGCGGTGGCGAGCGGAATGTCGCTGTCCACGCCGGAGTCAAAGGCAATCACCGGAATTTTGGCGGCCTGGGCTTTTTTCAACAAAGGAATGGCGGCTTTGCTGTCCAGGGCGGCAAAACCCAACGCGGCGGGTTTTTTGGCCAGGGCGGCGGTCAACATATCGATTTGTTTATCGACCATGGTTTCCGATTCCGGGCCTTCAAACGTGATTTTGACCTTGTAATCTTTGGCGGCCTGTTCGGCCCCTTGTTTCACGGCTTGCCAGAATTGATGTTGGAAGCCCTTGGAAATCAGGGGGATATACATTTCTTCGGCTTTGGCGATGGGGCCAAAACCAATAATGGCCGCCAGGCTGGCGGCAACTAAAAACGATTTACGAAGCTGCATTTCATGCTCCTGGATTATTGCAATTCACTGTGACGATCGAAATTGTATGAAATCGTGACCAACCACGCCATACTATTCAGGGCAAGTTTAATCATTTATAAACGCTATTCCTAGCAAAAAATTCACCTGAGCCAGAACGCGGCCTGTCCAAACCTTCCTTACCTCTGTTTACGCCGCAAAATATCGGTGTACACGGCGATGATGATGATAAGGCCGGTGACGACGATTTGCCATTCCGGTGCGACCGATAAAATGCGCAGGCCGTTGGTCAAAACGCTCATGATAAAGGCCCCGATAATCGTGCCCAGAATCGAGCCAACTCCCCCCGACAGGCTGGTGCCGCCAATCACCACGGCGGCAATCGCATCCAATTCATAGCCCTGGCCGAGCGAGGGTTGCGCCGAATTCAGGCGCGAGGCAATGAGCAACCCAGCAATGCCGCAAATCGCCCCGGCAAAGGCATAAACCGCCATTTTCCAGCCATCGACATTGACCCCAGACAGTCGCACCGCCTCTTCATTGCTGCCGAGGGCAAAGGTGTACCGGCCAAAAATGGTCGAGGATAAAATCTTGCTCGCCACCAATGCCAACACGAATAAAATCAACACCGCATTCGGTATCGGCAAAAACGGTATAAAATTGCCAATCAATGAATCCAGAGAAATCGACGAAAACCCTGGCGTGTCATTAAAATAAATCGGTTTATTCTCGGAAATGACCAAGGACAAACCTTTGAGCAACATCATCATCCCCAATGTGGCGATAAACGGGGGAAGTTTCAATTTGGCAATCAACCAACCCGAGGTTAATCCGCATAACCCCCCCACCCCAATCGCCGCCAGCACCCCCACCCAGATCGGCATGTGGAGATTGGTCAGCACCACGCCAGTGATCACGGCGGTAAAGGTCATTAACGTGCCGACCGACAGGTCAATCCCCGATGTGATAATGACAAAGGTCGAGGCAATCGCCAACACGCCATTAATGGCGGTGGCTTGCAAAATGCCAATCAAATTATCGGCTTGAAAGAAATTCTCATTGGCCAGGGAAAACACCAGGATCATGACGATCAAACTGGCAAAAGCGAGGATTTTCTGCCGCGCCTCGCCACTGAGGAAGGTTTGGTGCAAACGCGTCGTGAAAGAGTCCATGATTTTTTCCTTGGTGGGATGGGTTCTTTAAGGAGAGTCTGATTAAGGGCCAAAAATTTTCTCCATTCCCGCCGCACATTTATGTGCGGCGGGAATGGAGGAGGTTAGAGACTTATTCAGACCTTCCTTAAGGAAGGTCTGAATAAGTCTAGTTTTACCCCCCCT